>JAZNDY010000434.1:0-5920 GCA_045588295.1 Acutalibacteraceae bacterium | reverse complement strand
GGGCGTCGTCAAGCGGTAAGACAACAGACTTTGACTCTGTCATTCGCTGGTTCAAATCCAGCCGTCCCAGCCAGAAAAAAGCACTTCTTCGGAAGTGCTTTTTGTTTTTTGGCGTTTGTTTCAGCGCATACAACGCTTTTGGGCAATGACATATGTGTATAAAATATTAAAAAACATACTATTTTTTTACTTATTTCGCACGTTGTTACCTTGATTTTAGAAAATTAATATTGTATAATGTTGCATATCAGCCTCTTTTAAAGGGTTAAAGTGGCGGCGCGGATAAAGGCTGACGTTAACTGAAATGCCGTGCGGCAATCAAAATCAGGCAGAACAGGAGAATTACAATGGCAGAACAAATTAAAACAGAACAGGCAAAAAACGTGTTTGCCACTCTTTGCCGCTCTCTTGAAAAAAACAATTGGAGCTTCAGCAAAGATGAAGACAATCTGACTGTTGAATGCGGCGCTCAGGGCGATGATTTGCCGATGGAAATCAGCATTCAGGTTGATGTTGAAAGGCAGGTTGCTGTTTTGCTTTCGCATATGCCTTTTCTCATCAAAGAAAACAAACGTTTTGACGTTGCCGTTGCGGTGAGCGCAATCAACAACGCGCTTGTTGACGGAAGCTTTGATTATAACGTAACGGACGGACGTATGTATTTCCGTATGACAAACAGCTTTATTGAAAGCGATATCGGCGAAGAGGTTTTTGCTTATATGCTTGCCTGTTCTTGCCGCACCATTGATGAATATAACGATAAATTCCTGATGCTTTCAAAAGGAATGGTGTCGCTTGAGCAGTTTATTGCTGCGGTTTAAGCCAAAAAGGAGGATACTGCAATGAATGACGAAAAAACGGCACTTGCAAATCAGGTTTATGAAACGCTCTGCGGTTTTATTGAAAAAAGAAACTGGCAATTCGGCAAAAATGAAGAAGAGCTTCTTGTTCACTTCGGCATAAGCGGCAAAGACGTGCCGATGCATTTTGTTCTTTTTGTTGATGCTGAAAGACAGCTTATCCGCCTGTCATCTCCCTTGCCGTTCAAGATGATTGAAGAAAAGCGAACAGAGGGCGCGGTTGCTGCCTGCGTTGCATCTTACGGAATGGTTGACGGCAGCTTTGATTATGACCTTGAAGACGGCACGGTTGCTTTCAGAATGACGGCATCGTTCAAAGAAAGCCTTATAGGCGAAGGCCTTTTCGGCTATATGATTGATTGTTCAGCCGCAACGGTTGAGAAATATAATGATAAGTTCCTTGCCATTGATACGGGTGAATTGGAAATTACGGATTTTATAGCAAGTGAATTATAATTATTAAGACAAGCAGACAAAGGCTGTTAATATAAAACCAAAAAATAAATTTTTTAGGAGGGGCTTTATGAAGAAAGTAATCTCGGCATTGCTTATTCTTGTCCTTACGTTTTCGGTGCTGATTTATGCCGCGCCTGTTGAAGCGAATGCGGAATCGCTTTACGTTCGCAAAATCGTCTCTGTTGTGTTTGACGATTCAAGCAGTATGCAGACGGATAACAGAATAGAATATGCAAGCTATGCAATGCAGACCTTCTGTGGGATGCTCAACAGTGAAGATCAGCTCTATATTACTTATATGAACCGAGGGGTAAACGGAACAGAGCAGTGCGTTTCTGAAAAGGTTGATTTATCGTCAGGCGGTATTCAAAGATCGGTTGATTTGATCAGAAGCGTTCCTGCTGACGGATCCTCGACTCGCTACGGTGCAGTTGAAAAGGCTTTTAACACTCTTGAAAGCACAAAAGACCCCGATCCCAATACTCAGTATTGGCTGGTTGTAATTACTGATGGTGGATTTAACGGACAAAATGTTCCTGCAAATTATTCTTCTGATCCTAAAGGAGCTTTAAACAGAGAGTTCAAAAAATATGCCAACAAAACTATGCCTAACGGCTCTAACCCTCAGATTACTTTCTTGGGAATAGGTAACGTTGTTTCTCCCGATGAGAATCAGGCTGCAGGTATTTACACATACTCTGCAGCAAATGCAAGCGGAATTATCGGTGCAATGTCAGAAATGGCATCTAAAATTTCAGGCAGAACACGTTTGCAGGATAACGTTATTGAGCTGTCTGCAGACAAACAGACAGTCAAAATCAGTTCGGAAATTGCGCTTCTTAACATTGCAGTTTTTGTGCAGGGTTCAGATGCAGAGGTGCTTGATGTTGCTTATTGCTACGACACCTCGACGAGCATTGTCAAGACCCGTGAGGCTTCGATAAAAGCTCCGCACGATGCGAGCCTTGCAGGCAGAGCTTATCTCTGGGGCGATTCACAAAAATTCATCAGGGCTGACAGCTATGAAATAAAGTTCAGTCAACCCGTTGACAAAAACAACGTCATCGTTCTTTTTGAGCCTGCTCTTGAAATCAAGACAGTTTACAAACTTAACGGCACAGAGGTAACCTATGATGAGCTTTTGGACAAGGCAATGGAAAAAGACAAGATAACCGTTTCGTGCAAGGTTTGCGAAATGGGCACTGATAATGAGGTTGACCTGTCAAAGCTCGGAAATTCCGTAACAAAATACGAAATAACCGTTTTTGAAAACGGCAAGGCGGTTAAAACCGAACCGTTGGGTAACGGCAAAGAGCTTAAAGAATATGAGCTCAAAAACGTTCCGACAGAGATTAAAGCAACGCTGGTAATCGGCGGCATCAATCCCATCGAAAACTCGATCAGCTTTTCTCCTGTAGAATATAAAGTAACGCTCAAAGACAGCTACGAAATCAAAGCAACGTTTAACAATAACGTCAAGAGCATTAAGCACGATAACGTTTCAACAAATAAAGATCTGCAGATTTTCTTCACCGTATACAGTAAAAGTGACGGAAAGGCAATAACAGACCCCGCAGCAGTCAAGGCGCTTAACCCTCAGATAACGTTTTCGGAAAACGGTTGCAGCGGCAAGATTGAGTATCTGAACGACGGCAGAATCGCAGTTACTCCCAATTCCGTTCCCTCTTCACCGCCCAACCCTGATGCTTACGACGTTACCGTTACCTGCAAAATCGTAAACAACGCAGATGCAAGTGACGAAATCAGCGCTCAGGAAACATACACGGTTATGGTTGCCAATTACGCAATCACCGTTGGCGGCGCAAAGGATTTTGTGAGAAAGAATGAGTGGTTCGGCAACGACGTTTCCGTTTCATTCTATATCACCAAAGACGGCGTGAAGCTTGATAAACAGGCTCTCGGTGCTCAGGAAAACATTTCAATCATCCTGAACGAGGTTTACACTAACGAAGAAGCTGACCCGAAGCTTACGTACAAGCTGGAGGTTGCTTCAGACGGTTTGATCACGGTAACGCCTTATTGCGCAACCGAGCATAAGATTACGTTCTTCAATTGGTGGGTCAACTGGGCATATTATTTCGGCCTTGAGGATGAGGACGTTACGGTTTCATTCTCACATTCATACGGCAATGCAGAAAGCACAATCAAGGTTGAGGGTGCTGATGCAAAGTATCAGATTCTTAACGTTTACCTGCCTTTGATTATTGAAATCATCGCTCTCGCTCTTCTTCTTACCTGGATTATTCTGGTTGTTACAAAGCCCAGATATCTTAAGAGCGGAACGATTTACGTTGGTGAAAACAAATATAACGCCAGCGAAGGCACACACACGCCCAGAAACTTCACAGCCGTGAAGCTTGATAAATTCAACAAGGTCAAGCGCGGCAACGGCAGACTTAAATTCAAAAAGGCTGCAGACGTTGTTTCGGCAAACGGTATCAGGTTAAGAGCTGATAAGGGCGGCAGAATTATTTGCGAAATGCCTTTCCCGTGGTATAAGAGCAACGTTGAACCTGCTGACACCGATTTCACAAACTTAAAAACACCTGCAGACATTGCAGATTACATCACAAAGAAAAAGAAGCTTGAAATCAACGAGTTTGCCACAACGGTAACTGTTGACGGCGAGTTTGAAAGAGCAATGCCCCCCGCAAACACAAGAATGGCAAAATACATTGTTGTTCCCGATTCCGGCAACGGCGTAAGCAAAACGGAAGACGGCAAGAAAGTTATCAAATCCGGCAAAATTTTTATTTACACAAACGGTTAATTTAAAATATTGGAGGAAAAACTTATGGCACAGACTTTATTAATCGGCTTAGGCGGTACCGGAAGCAGAGTTGTAAACAACGTTGTTAAGGAGCTTCACCTTAACAACAAGCAGATTAACGACGGCGAAATCTGCTGCGCAGTGCTTGACACAAACGTTAACGATAACGCATCAATCGAAGACAGCAACACAGGTGTTCCCGTTATCGGCACAAGCAAGGCTCAGAAAATCCGTGATTATTTTGACGATTATCATCATCTTCATATGGAAAGCTGGTGCCCCCAGTCACCCGCATTCCTTGAAGAAAGCATGATTGACGGTGCTTCAGAGCTTCGCCTTAAATCCAGAATCGCATTCATGGATTGCCTTGAATCAGGTGTTACAGACAGACTTGAGCTTATGATTAACGACGTTCTCAAGAACAACTCAGGCTCAAAAATCAGAATTATGATTGTTTCATCCCTTTCAGGCGGTACAGGTTCAGGTATGTTCCTTCAGGTTGCGCTCTGGCTCAGAAAGTTCCTGAGCGAAAGCCAGATAACAATCCGCGGCATCTTCCTGCTGCCCGACGTTTTTGTAAGCACAATCAAGGATATCAGAGATAACAAAACAACAATGGTTCGCCATTACTGCAACGCTTATGCAGCTATCCGCGAGCTTAACGCCATCACAAAGATTAAAAAGAGCAATTCAATCGATCTTGCCGAAAAAATCGAAGTAGGCGATTTGTTTGACAGCCTTAAGGAGAGCGACACAGGCAAGCCCGTGTTTGATTTTGCTTTCTTTGTTGACGATAAGGACGAAAACGGCGTAAGACTTGAAAGCATTGCCGAATATGAAAAGATGGTTGCCCAGCTTGTTTATATGCAGCTCTATGCTCCCATGAAGGACGATATGTATTCCGAAGAGGATAACGCTTTCATCTCATTCGTTGAAAACGAAGAACCTCTTTTCGGCTCCTGCGGCACAGCCAAGGCTGTTTATCCCACAGAGAGCGTTAAGATGTATTGCGCAATCCGTGCTGCTCAGGATTCACTCACAGGCGGTTGGAAAAAGATTGACAGCGAAATTGATGCTCTTATTGAAGAAAAGAAGCAGAACGAAAAAGACGGCGTTTTCTCAAGCGAGCCCATCGACGTGCGCGCTCAGTTCATAAAGATTTTTGACGAAAAAACTGCTGTTAAGGCAGAAGAAGTCGGCAGAGACAGATTCTTCCTTTCCATATCCAAAGATACAAAGAACGAAACCAAGGGCAAGGACGGCGACAAGGTAATCATCAAATACAGCGACAAGGTTGATGATTTCATCAAGCTCCTTAAAAACCAGAAAATCGATATAATGGCAACAAAATACAGCGGAACAGATGATTTTGCAATTGACGCAGATGCTTTCGTTTCGGCTGACCACACCAAGGAAGAGCTTCTCAGCAGAGTCAAGAACGATGAGAGCGGCCTTGAAGAAGTGCTTGATGCTTTTGATAAGAAGGTTGAGGAATACGCAGACGGTATCGTTAACTCAGTATTCCCTTACAGCATGGGCGAAGTCAAGCCTCATAACAGATGCACAATCTACGGCCTGCTCACAAAGGCGAGCGATATGGGTGATTGGAACTTCATCCACCCTGTTGCAGCAAGATACGTGCTCTATAAGCTTGTTGAAAATATGGAACGCGGCATCAAGGGCATCGTTCTTAAGGACAGCAGAGCAGAGGCTCTTGCAGGCGGCGATATCGGCGCACAGTTTGATAACAAAGCAACTTCAGAAACAGAAACAAGCCCCAAGTCGGAAGGCCAAGCGGCTTAGGAAGACCAAA
>JAZNDY010000433.1:0-11332 GCA_045588295.1 Acutalibacteraceae bacterium | reverse complement strand
AACAGCAAGATACATAACCTTTCTTCCGCTGTGTGAATATCTTTCTTCAAGCGATTTTTCAGGCACCTCAACGTTATGGTGAACAAGCAGATTACGGTTACCGAGCAGAACTTTCTGGTTGTGAATTCTTGCTGTAATGCCAAGCTTATCCTCATAAGTAAGCTCTTTGACTGCCGGGAGAATATCCTGTCTGCCATCAACAACCTGTTCAAAGCTCTCTCTGAGCGGACCGCCTGATTTGATAACAAGAGCTGCCGCATAAAGAAGAACGTCGTCTATTCTTATGTTTTTAAAATCTTTCATGCCATGCATCGTGCAGTGCTCACGGTCAAAAACATCTGCCGAATCAAGCACAACGGCGTTTGCGGATGCAATCTGTTCCGCAGTGTCTGCGCCTGTTATAAGAGTTCCGCCCGCATTAAGCGTTCTGCCCGTGATTCTTGAAATAAAAGCAGGAATAAACGATGAAAAAATCGGGCTGCAGATACAGAAAACACCGGCAAAGGCTGAAAGCGCCGCCATAAAGTCTTTGTTTATAATGCCTGCCAACAGTGCCGCGATTGTTGCCGCGCCTGCCGCACCGGGAAGAAGGAAGCGCATCGCCTTGTTTTCGCTTGACACAGATTTTGAGTTTTTAAGGAAATTTTCAGGGAACGAAACTTTTGAAGAATAAAGCAAATCTGCATTACCCATCATAAGACCTCTGCCCAGCTCAAAAATTTCCGATTCGTTTTCAAACGAATGAACGGCATACATATTGTGCTCATATTTAAATGCGCAAACCTCAAAATTGCCGAGGATGCGTTTTGCATCAAGCTTTTCTGTGAGCTTGGTAACAAATATGCCGAATATTGCCGCTGCCGCAAACGCAGTTGAGCCGATTCCTCCGGGGTCTGCAACCGCCGCAACGGTATTCTGGAGCAACGCCGTCACAACAGCAAAGCTCACTGCGGTGTCACTGTTTACGTTAAACGATTTAAGTGCAGCAAAACCGGCAATAAAATGTTTGCTGTTGACCGCTGCCGCCGCAATAAGCATAATGGCGTTCACAACGTTGATTCCAACGGAATTGCGTGCAAAAAGCTCGGTTTCAATCGACAGCCATTCCGCAAAATACGGAATAACGTTAAGCATAATAACAAAAAGCTCGATTGCACCTATAACAATCATTCCGGTTGTTGCTTTTTTGCTGATTTTGCCGAAGCGTGTATAGAACTCCGTTTTTTCATCGGGAGACGTGTATTCGTTGGCAACGGGCTTGTTCAGATTTTCCTGTCTTTCCTTTTCAAGCGCAAGCCTGCGTTCTTCTCTGCGGCGGATTCGCTCTTCACGCGCCTTTTCTTCCTCTGACATTTCAAAATTGCCTTCAAATTCTTCGTCAAGGTCAACAGCGTCGATGATTCTGAAATCCTTTGCTTTCTGCCTGCGTTTCTCCCAGAGTGTTTCTTCGATATCCTCTTCATTTGCTTCATCGGGCAAGGATTCGGTTGAAAAATCCTCAAAGCCCGTAAGCATTATCTGACCCTCAACGTCGTCCGAAACTTCTTCAGGCTTCTTTGAAACGGGGATTGCTCCGCCTCCGCCGATAACCCTTGTTTTATCCTCATCGGCAGCGATTGCCTTTTCTGCATTTTCTGCGGCAAGAACTTTCGGCACAGGTTGGAAGCCGACCTCGTCGGGTGTTCCGATTTTTTTGACAACCAGACCGGGTCTGTCTATGGGACCGTCCTCTTCAACGTCAACGTCAGCCGTTTTTTCAAGCTTCAGTTTTGTAAAAAAACGGGTTCTGTAATCTTTTTCTGTTATATGCTCGGGCTGAGCTTCCTGAGGCGTTACCTCAGGAACATCCGTCTTTTCTTCAGGCATTTTATAAATTGCCGCGCCCGTCTGCTTTCTGAATAAATCAGCTGCAGATTCTTCCTCTTCATACAGAGTTATTTCAGGCACAGGCTTTTCCTCCTCTGCCTCGGGTTCCGGCTCGGGATGAAGATATTTTTTAACCTTGTCATCCTCACGGTTTTTATCTTCGGGCACAATTACGGTTTCAATTTCAAAAACGGATTCGTCAAATTCGTTTTCTTTATCATAAAAAGTTTCCTGGCCGTCAACCTCTGCCTCACCTGATGACGAGGAGATATCCTGCATTTCTTTGACCTTGTTCTCTTCACCCATCGGTCTGATGGTAAAAATGCCAGTGTCAAATTCTCTGCCGAGGATTTTGGCAAAATCCTGAGCAGGAGTTGTTTTTTCTTCTTTTTTTGGTGGAATATATTCTTCACCGTTGGTTTCGGCAATCAGCTTGTCAATATCGTCCAGCGACCAGGTCTTTGACGGCGAAACCGACTCCTGCGCAGAACTGAACCTCTGATTTCTGACGTCTTCAAGAATAGAGTCAAGCTCATTATCCGATATGTTTTTATTAAGCTCGCTCACAGCTCTCACCTACCTGTTTTTAGCAATTTCATACATCAGAATGCCTGCGGCAACCGATGCGTTGAGAGAATTTATTTTGCCTTTCATAGGCAATGAAACGATAAAATCACATTTTTCTTTTACAAGGCGGCTGATACCTCTGCCTTCAGAACCGACAATAAGAGCAACGCTTCCCGAATAATCCTGCTTATCCCAGCGTGTGCCGTCCATATCCGCGCCGTAAACCCAGAAGCCCTTATCTTTTAGTTCTTCAATGGTTGAAGCAAGGTTTGCAACCCTTGCAACGGGCACATATTCAATAGCACCTGCCGAAACCTTACCTACGGCATAAGTCAGCGCAACGCCCCTGCGTTTGGGAATAATAATTCCGTGAGCGCCGCAGGCATCTGCCGTTCTGATAATTGCGCCAAGGTTGTGAGGATCTTCAATTTCGTCGCAGATAATAACAAACGGTTGCTCACCCTTGCTCTCTGCGTTTGCAAGAATATCCTCTATGCTTGAATATTCGTGCACAGCCGCCCAAGCCGCAACGCCCTGGTGGTTTGCACCGCCGCAAAGCTTATCAAGCTTGCGCACGTCTGTTTCTTTGACTACAATTCCTTTATCACGGCACTGAGCAATTATTTTGCCGACCGAGCCGCCACGCTCACCCTTGGCAACAATCAGGCTGTCGATTGACCTGCCGCTCCTTAAAGCTTCGGTAACGGCATTTCTGCCGATTATCAAACCCCTGTCTTCATTTTCGAAATCCATAGGGTATACCTCCCCATATTTTGTTATATTCGATTTATTATAACACAAAATATCGGTTTTGAACAGTAAAAAAATAATATTTACAAAAAATTTTTTTAAAAAATTCAACTTCCGTTTCAATAACTGACAGTTTTTCTTTTCTTGCGTTTATAAAATTAATCTGAGCACAAAAGAAAGGTCGTTTTAAAATGGAAAAAATATTGTCTGCTGCAAAAAGCAAAACTGTTGACAACCTGATTGACAAGGGAACCGGAGCAATAGTTCTCGCACTATGGTATCTGTGCGGTTTCACTCTTTCGGGTGCAGGTCTTTTTTCGGTGAGAGTTCCGCTTTGCGTCGGTCTTGCCGCCGCCTGCACAGGCACAGAGCTTGTTGCCGTGTGCGCAGGCAGCATAACAGGATGTTTTTTGAGAATGGGAATGAAAGAATCGCTGACCTGCCTTGTTCCTCTTGCCGGCGCGGCAGCGCTTGTGTTAGCCTGCGAAAAACTGCGTCTGCATTATAAAACGGCAATTTTATGTTCGGGAGTTTTTGTTTTCACGTTTGCCGCTTCAACGGTTTTTATGTTTTCGGCAGAGCCGTCTTTAAACGGCTTTATGCTTAACCTGTGCTCCTGCGCACTCTGCGCAGGCTCGGTGATATTCTACAAAGGCGCAGCGGACTGCATTCAAAAAAAGCGCAACATCTATATGCTTGACAATCACAGCCTGATTTGCATTATGATGAGCCTGTGTACCCTGCTGCTCGGCTGTTCCGAGGTCAGCGTTATGGGTATAAGACCTGCCCGTCTTTTCGGCTCGCTGATAATTATAGCGGCGGCATCGCTCTTTTCGCAGTCAGGCGGAAGCATTGCAGGCGTCTCAATCGGCACCTGCGTTGCGGTGTCAGGCACAAGCATTGCGTTAAGCCTTTGCTATGGCATATGCGGCCTTGCGGCGGGGATATTTTCGAAATACGGTCAGATTGTCTGTTCACTCGTTTTTTCAGGGATTGCAGGCGTTTTTGCGTTGATTGACGGCTCTGCAGAAGGTCTTGCCGTCTTTATTGAGGCTTCCGTTGCAGGCGCAATTTTCAGCGTGTTTCCGCAAAAGCGGCTTGCAGAAATCCGCTCGGGCATAGAAAAACCGCGCAAAGAAAAGGTCACCGCCGAAGCCGCCGGCACAAAAGAAAAACTTGACGATGCCTCGCGCGCCATCGCTTCCGTTTCCAGGTGCATAAGGTCAGTCAGCGACGGCATCGGAGCAATGACCCCACCCAACGACGTTATCGTATGTCTGCGTGTTAAAGAGAGAATATGCACTGACTGCAAACTGAAAAACGGACCTTGCCCCGAAAACGGCGAATTTGCCGCCGTTATGGAAAAACTTGCTCAGGGCGACGCTGTTTCGCCCGAGGATTTTTCGGCAAACTTCAATCAGAAATGTCCTTCTGTGCCGAAACTTGCGGAATCCTTTAACCGCATCTATTCGGGCAGAAGCGCCGTTAACGCTCTGCAGGCAGGTGCCGCAAGAAACAGAGAATTTGCCTGCGGTCAGTTTGATTGGGCTTCAAAGCTCCTCAAAGAGCTTGCCGACGGTGTTGAAAACGGCGCCCGCATTCTTCACAGCAAGGAGCGAACGGCTTTGCGCGTGCTTGCCGACAGGGATTTTGAAGTCATAAACGTATCCTGCACTCAACCCTCACCGGGCACAATATGCCTCAGATGCACCGTTGCCGATATTCCTAAAGGTACAAGCCTTACGCGCCTGACAGCCGCTCTTTCCGCAGAGCTGGAAACCCAGCTCAATCCGCCAAAAATCAAAGAAACTCCGCAGGGCAAAGAAATAACGTTTATGCGCAAAGAAATTCTGGGCTTCCGCTTCGGTTGCGCTTCGGCAAGCTGCGGCAACAGAAAACTCTGCGGCGATTATTTTGAATGCTTCCGCACAGGGTCAAAAGCTTACGTTATAATGAGCGACGGTATGGGCACAGGCGGCAGAGCGGCAATCGATTCAGCTATGACGGTTGAGGTTTTTTCACGCCTGATAAAAGCAGGCATAGGGCTTGATACGGCTTTGGGACTGACAAACATTGCCCTTGCCGTTAAATCGGAAGACGAATCGCTCTCTACCCTTGACGTGGCTGAAATTGACCTTTTCAGCGGCGAAGCACAAATCCTCAAAGCAGGCGCTGTTTCATCATTTTATACAGTCGGCGGCAGAGTGCGCACCGTTGAGCCGCCGTCAACTCCGCTGGGCATTCTCAACAACGTCGGATTCAGCAGATATAATCTGCAGCTTCGGGGCGGCGATATGCTTGTTATGGTCAGCGACGGTATGCTCGGCAGCGGAAGCAACTGGCTACGTGACGAAATAAAAGCAGCCCGAAACCCCGATGCACGGGAATTTTCGGAACTGCTTCTTGAAACCGCAAGACGCAAATGCGGCAAAAATTATGATGATATGACCGTTGTTACCCTGATTATGGAGGAGAGGTAGAAAGAAAGCTGCCAACAGTCGCTCTCTTTCAAGGCATAACAAAAAACGGGCACACCGATTGGTGTACCCGTTTATTTTTAAGCTATATCGCTTTATCAGTCACTTGTGTAAGCAAGAAGAGCGATCTGGCGTGCACGCTTGATAGCTGTGGTGAGCTCACGCTGATGCTTAGCGCAAGTACCTGTTACACGGCGGGGAAGGATCTTTGCTCTGTCAGAAGTGAACTTGTTAAGCTTGTTTACATCCTTGTAATCGATGCATTCAACTTTATCAACGCAGAATGAGCAAACCTTTCTGCGACCCTTTTTGTTGGGTCTTCTGTCATTCTTTTCGTATGCCATGGATTAAACCTCCTTTTCAGTTTCAGTTTAAGCGGAGACCTTCATCAGAAAGGAAGGTCATCCTCGGGAATTTCTTTGAAATCGCCTTCGTCTGCTGTTGAGTACGAAGGAGCGGGCTGGCTGTTCATAACAGAATTGCTTCTGCCGTAGTCGCCTGTGCCGCTTTCTGCCTTTGAACCGCAGAAGCTTGCATTATCTGCAACGATTTCAACCGCTTTACGCTTGTTACCGTTTTTGTCTTCATAAGTTCTGGTCTGGATGTAGCCCTGAACGGCAATCATCGAACCCTTGCGGAAATACTTGCTGACGAATTCGGCAGTCTGTCTCCATGCAATAACGTCGATGAAGTCTGTCTGGCGTTCTTCACCCTGACGAACAAAGCGTCTGTCAACGGCAACTGTGAACGAGGTTACGGAAATTCCGCTTCCTGTAGTGCGAAGCTCGGGGTCTGCAACAAGTCTGCCCATAATTACGGCATTATTTAACATTTTGCGACCTCCTTAGTTCTTTTTGCCAATGTGTGAACGAAGCACGCCGTCTGTGATTTTAACAACACGGTCAAGCTCTGCGGGAAATTCGGGAGCAGCCTGATAGTTGAAGAGAACGTAATAACCCTCTGCTTCGGCGTTGATAAGGTAAGCGAGCTTGCGCTTGCCCCACTCATCAACGCTCTCAAGAGTGCCGTTAGCTTCAATCATAGCCTTGAATTTCTCAACAAGAGGCTGAGCAGCTTCTTCACCGTTGGCAACTGAAAAAACCATCATTGTCTCGTAGCTGATGTTTGCTGACATTCTTAAAGCACCTCCTTCTGGTCTTTGGCCACGGTGCATCCGTGGCAAGGAATAAAAATTTTATTTAATCCTGCTGCGCTTACCGCAGCGGTCTATAATTTTAACAGATGATTGCCTTTTTGTCAAGCGATTTATGCCAAAACTGAATTTTCGGCACATTTGTCCGTAAAAAACGGTCTTTTTTGCAAAACAATTGAGCTTTTTTATAAAAAAATGTAGATTTTTTTAACGCAAACATATATAATAAGGAATATGTATGACTGCTCCGCAGGGAAAATAAATGAAGTTTGAAAACAGAGCAACCGAATCCAGACTGCTCGGTGAAATTCTCAAAAAGCTCAGAAAAGACCACGGATATTCGCAGACGGCTATCGGCGAATACCTTGAGGTTAACCGCTCAACTTACACCAAATATGAGCTTGGCAGAATTCCTGATGCTATGATAATTGCAAAGCTCGCAAAACTTTACGGTGTTTCGGCAGACAGCATTATTGAAGCCTGCGCCGAAGACACACCCGAGCTTCCTACACTCGCCACCCTCAGCTCATCAAACAAAGAAAACTCTGTTTGCATCCTCACCAAAGAAGAGCTTCTTCTTGTGCGTTATTACAGAGATTCCATACGCAAAGAAGCGATTTTTGATTATGCTCAGGGCGTTTATCTGGATGACTGCGAAAATATGAGTGATGAGCCTCAGGAAGAGGATTAATTTTAAAAATCTGTATTTCATTATAAAAAGCTTGCAACGGTTTTTTGCCGATGCAAGCTTTGCTTTTTGTTATTCTTCTGATGAGGGTGCATCAATTTTGCCTGTAACACTTCTGATGCTTGCTCTTGCTGTCTGAATTTCGTTAAGACTTGTGGAAATTGCGTTGTCAGCAGTTCTCATAATTTCTTCAATGAAATCACCTGCTGCAATTCTGATTTCAGCAGACCACTTGTTTGCCTTGTCAATAGCATCATCTGAACGGCGGCGTGCATCCTCAATGGTTCTTTCAGCCTGTTCGTTTGCGGCGTTAAGGATATTTTCTGCCTGTGCCTTTGCACCTGCAATTGTTGAAGCTGCGTCTTCCTGAGCTGCTTTGGCAATTGCTTCTGCCGTAGCCTTGCTCTGGATAACGATTTCGCTGCTGTCAACCATAGCGGCAGCCTCAAGCTGAGCGTTTGCTCTGATTATCTTTGCATCTTCGTTTGCGCCTGCAATAATCTTTTTTGCCTGTGCTTCTGCTTCTTCAACCTTATTCTTTGAATATTCTTCGGTTTTAAGAACAAGTTCTCTCACCTTATCCTCTGCTGTGGAGATAAGAGCTCTTGATTTTTCCTGTGCGCTTGTTACTGCTGCAACAGCCTCGTTCTTTGCCTTGACAAGAATGTTGTTTCTGTCTGCAACGATGGCTCTTGCCTGTGTAACTTCGTTGGGAAGGCTGAGTCTGATATCTTCAATTGCGGTTCTGATTGCCTTTGCGTCAACGCCGATTTTACTGCTCAGGGGAACTTTGGAACCTGCTTCAAGTATGTCTTCTATCTGGTCAAGTAAACTTTCAATGCTCATATTCATATCTTCCTTTCATTAGTCATCGTTATGGATAAGCCAAAAATACGTTTAAGCTTTGCGGTAAACCGTTACCGCTGTTTTGCTGTATTTATATTCCCTCTGTTTTTCAAGACCGCCCTGAACGTCGGGCATATCCTCACCAAACGGATGCTCGCAAACAACAATTCCGCCCTCTGCAATATGGGGCTCAACCTTTGCAAGCGCTTTCTGAAGCATACCCGTTCCGAACGGAGGATCAAGAAAAGCAAGGTCAAACACTCTGTCCGTCATGCCGAGAAACGCAAGCGAATCAGTCTGCATAACGTTTGCTTTGAATGCCAGCTTTGTTTTTTCAAGGTTTTCTTTAACTATTCTGACTGCGTTTTTATCCGAATCCACAAAAACACAGCTTTCTGCATCTCTGCTGAGCGCTTCGATGCCAAGCTGACCTGAACCGGCAAAAAGATCAAGCACTCTGCGGCCTTCAATTTCAAACTGAATTGCGCTGAAAACCGCTTCTTTGACTTTGTCGGTGGTTGGTCTGACGCTCTCACCCTCAAGCGTTCTGAGAACAGTGCCTCTCGCCAAGCCTGTAATTACTCTCATATTACCCTCCTGTCAGTTGTATACGGAGTAAATTATTATTATCCATTATCGGTTTATTATCTCACTAAAAAGACCGAATTGTCAAGATAAAAAGCTCAGAAACACAAAAGATTTTAAAAAATCAGTCTTCTTCAAGGTTATTTTTGCCGTGAAAAGCTTCATAAACCGCTTTTGCGGCGTTTTTACTCATCCCCTTGACTGCCGCAAGCTCCGCCTCACTCGCTTCGCCGATTGCTTTCATCGTTTTGAAATGCTTAAGCAACGCTCTGCCCCTTGATTCGCCTATACCCTCAATGGACGTAAGTGTGGTTGAAACGGAAGCTTTTTTGCGGCGGCTGCGGTGGAATTCAATTGAAAAACGGTGCACCTCTTCCTGAATTGTTGAAACAAGAGTAAACGCCGCCCTCTTTGACGTGAGCGAAAGTTCGTCACCCGAGCGGGCAATTGCTCTTGTTTTATGGTGCGAATCCTTAACCATACCGAAAACGGGAATATCCAGCCCGTATTTTTCAAGCACGGGCAAAACGGCATTCACCTGACCCTTGCCGCCGTCAAGCAGAATGAGGTCAGGCAATCTGCCAAAACCTTCGCCGCTGTCTTTTTCTTCAAAATACCGCAGAAATCTGCGCTCAAGCACTTCTGCCATTGAGCCGTAATCGTCCTGACCGGAAAAACCTTTTATGGTGAAATGTCTGTAAGACTTTTTGTAAGGTCTGCCGCCCTTAAAAACGACCATACCTGCAACGTTTTCGCTGCCTGCGGTGTGTGAAATATCGTATGACTCTATATATTCAGGCGGTGCCTTAAGACCGAGAAGCGTGCCCAATTCGTCGAGTGCCGCCGTTGATTTGCCTGTTTTGCCAAGATAAAGAGCAAGCTTCTGCGCCGCGTTTGAGCGGCACATTTCAACAAGCGAATGCTGCTCACCTCTTTGAGGCAGAGCAATGGCAACTTTTCTGCCTGCAAGTGATGATAGCCATTCAGAAAGCACGTCTGCACCGTCAACCTCACCGTCAACGGCAACCCTGCGCGGCACAAAATCGCGCATCGAATAATAGCTTCTGATAAGCTCGTGCCTTGCTTCGGGCAGGTTTTCGGGCATATCAATTATAAAATGCTCGCTGTCATAGAGCCTTGCTTCTTTGAATCTTAAAACAGAAAGGCAGGCTTTCGGGTTGCTCTCTCCGCCCGAGCAAACAAGAGCAAAAACGTCTTGCTCCTCAACGGAGGCAGAAACCACTTTCTGCTTATCTGTTACTTTTTTAATTGCGTTTATCTTATCACGCAGTTTTGCCGCTTTTTCAAACTCAAGATTTTCGGCGGCTTCTTCCATTTTTGCGGTCAGCTCATCGATAACGCTTCCCGAACCGTTTGTTATGAAATCAAGCGCCTGTCTTACTGCTTCGTTATGAGTTTCACGGTCTGTTTTGCCCGCACACGGTGCGGCACACTGACCGATATAAAAATTCAGGCACGGTCTGCTTTTTTTATAATCACGCGGAAAAACTTTTGTGCATTGCGGCAAGCGAAAAATCTTTTTTGCAGAATCAACCGCATTCGTGATACCGTAAGACCCTGTGTAAGGGCCGATATATTCCGCACCGTCATCAAGACGCTGTTTGACTGCAAGGATGTTTTTCCAGCCGTTGTCGGTCACCTTTATATAATGATAGCCTTTATCGTCTTTCAGAAGAATATTATATTTGGGGCTGTGCTGTTTTATGAGTGAGCACTCAAGCACAAGCGCTTCAAACTCACTGTCACAAAGGATATAGTCAAAATCTTCAACGTTTTCAACCATTTTGCGCACCTTTGCGGTGTGATTGTTCTGCGAGCCGAAGTAGGTGCTGACCCTGTTTTTGAGAGCTTTTGCCTTGCCCACATAGACAATCTCGTTCTTTTTGTTTTTCATCAGATAAACGCCGGGCGTAAGCGGCAGGCTCATCGCCTTTTTGCGCAGCTCGGGCAATTTTTCGTTCATACGGCTCACCTCCCTGTTGATTATATTTCAATTATAACCGCAAACGTAAATTTAAGCAAGTGGCAAACTGCCTGTTGCATAAAATGCATCGGTGTGTTAAAATATTTTTTCGGACAAACATTGAAAGGATATTTGATTATGGAAAACAATATTTTCAAGAATACGAAATATTTCATTATCGATATGGACGGCACTTTTTACCTTGACGGCAACATCATCGAAGGCTCGATTGATTTTATCGAAAAAGCAAAAGCAACAGGCAGAGATTTCTATTTTTTCACAAACAACTCATCAAACAACGTTGAAGTCTGCAGAGCAAAACTTGAAAAAATGGGCTTCCCCGTTGATGAAAACAGAGTTATTATCTCATCCCACGTTGCGGCAGATTATCTTAACAGAAACTATGCAGGCAAAAA
>JAZNDY010000432.1:0-2957 GCA_045588295.1 Acutalibacteraceae bacterium | reverse complement strand
AGCATAAGGTCATAAATGCCGCTTTCGGGTTCGCTGAAGTTTGATGCAAGCATACAGAATGCAAAAAGAAGGTCAGTTGTGTTCAAGATGTCGGTTGTTCCGAAAAGGTCACCAAGACCCAGCAAGGAAAGCATAGATGCGATGGGCTTGAGTTCATCAAGGCTGCCGAGAACAGAGCCTGAATCGTTGATAACTTCTGTCAGCGTGGAGCCGTTATGGGGTGAGCAAAGGGTGGTTACGCTGAACACCCATTTGCCCTTGTCGCCCTCAAACAGCGGCGAAACGTCGTCGCCTGAAGCTTCTCTTTCTGCTTCGCTGCCGTATTCGAGCAAAGAGGTGAGAAGTCTGACTGTTGTGCCGCCGAAGCTGTGACCGATAAGGTTTATCTTTTTAACCTGACCGCCGTTTTCTCTTTCGCCCCAGTTTTCAACCAAGGGAGTGTCATAGGTTCTGCCGAATCTTTCGTGGTTATGCTCTTTGGAGTGAGCTTCGCCGTAGTCAACGCGTGTACCCGTGAGCTGTGCATAAAGTTCGCAAGCTCTGTCCCATGCGCTTGAAACGGGGCCGACGCTCGGCGTGATAACCTCATAGCCTTCTTCGCGGAGCATTTCCGCAAGGTCACCGCTTGTTGAACCCCAATAATTAATGGTTTCATCGATGGCGGAGTCTTCACCCCAGCCGCCGAGACCGTGAACAAGAACGTAAGGATATTCAACCTTGCCGCCGTTAACGCTCCACCAGAGTTCTTTTATCTGACCCCAGAAGAGCGTGACGCACAGAGTTGAAAGCATAATACATAAAACCAGAACCCAGGCTATGATTTTTTTGAGTTTGCCGTTTTTTTTGCCGCTCTCGGTTTTTGTTTCGGGAGCGTTTTCCTGTTTGATTTCTTCAACCGGCATAAACGTATCGTCGGCTTCTTCCGTATATTCGGGTGAAGCTTCTGCTTCGTTTTCGCTTACTTCTTCAAAGTCTGCCATAACAATCGGATTTTCCGGGCGGACTGTGTCATCAAGTTCAGCATTATAATTATTATTATATTCTGCGGTGTCAGGTTCGTCTTTTTTCAAGAGGTAATCTGTTGTTACACCGAAGAGCTCGCTTATTGCAACAATTTTATCTATGTCCGGCATAGCTGAGCCTGATTCCCATTTTGAAACCGACTGACGGGAAACACCCAGCTTTTCTGCAAAAGCTTCTTGCGATAAGCCGTGTTCTTTTCTTAAGTTCAGTATTTTATCTGAAATAGCCATCAAGTGACCTCCCGATTAATGTTTTTTTGCTTAATAACTACAAGTGAATTATAGCCCAAGCGGCGGTTAATTTCAATCACTCGGAGTTTACATTTTAAAAAAATTTAAAAATAAATTCAAAGAACACCTTTCTTAACGATGAAAAAGCAGATGTAAACTTTGGTTTACACCTGCTTTTTTGACGAAATTATATGTTTTTATCAAGAAAACCCAGTGTAGCTTCGCAGATTTCGTCCGCTCTGTTTTCAATGCACTGGTGGCCGCCGCCTTCAACAAGGTAAGCCGTTGCATCGGGGAAGGCGTTGTTCATGCTGTCCTTCATCGTCTGGTTGATGATGATATCTTTGCTTGCCTGGCAAATAAAAACGGGGCAGTCAACTTCATTTGCTCTGTCAAGTGCAGTTGCCTTAACGTTAAACATCATTTCGCACAAACCGCCGCCGAAGTTGTCATACTGAGTTGCGTCGGTTACGCCTGTTACGTCATAATCCATTGCAAACTGCCAATCCATGGTTGCGGCATAAATTATCATTTTCACAAGCGGAGCAATCCTTGTGCCGTAATTGAAGAAAAGATTCATAATAAGCTTCATAGGCGCGCTCGTCATAAATCCTTTCATCGCAGACGGGAATTCGCTTTGCGGAGCGGGGCAATAAAGCAGAAGAGCTTCAACGTCTTTTTCAATTGCAATGTTAACGGCAACGCCGCCGCCCATTGAATGACCTGCGATTATCCATTCATCCGCGGGTGCGATGCTTTCCATAAGGGCAATAACGATATCCTCACGGTCGATGATTTCCATATCCTTGCTTTCACGGGTGCTGAAGCCGAAGTTGGGCAGGTCTGCAAGCACGCAGTCATAACCTGCTTCGTTAAGAATGGGCACCATATTGCGCCAGGCATATGTTGAGCAAAGAAAGCCGTGGAGCATCATTATTCTGCCTTTGCGTGCACCCTCGGCAGGAAACACTCTGTAGTGAATATCATAATCACCGATTTCATAAAACCGGCTGTTTTCATAAGGCAGCTCGGTTGAGTCTGACGCATAAGCAAACACAGAGCAGGCCGAAAAGATAACGGCAAAAGCACAGAAAATGCTTATTAATTTTTTCATCTTATGTCCCTCGTTTAATTTAATTCTTGCCTGTTGAGCCGAAACCGCCCGAGCCTCTTTCTGTTTCATCAAGGCTCTCTGCTTCAACGGGAGCGATGAGCGAAACAGGCATAATAACGAGCTGAGCTATGCGCTCATCAGGCTGAATGGTATACTCATCTTTAAGCTGGTTGATAACGCCAACGCAAATTTCTCCGCGGTAATCGCTGTCAATAACACCGACGCTGTTAAGCAGACAGATGCCGTGTTTGATGGCAAGACCGCTTCTGGCAAAAACAAAAGCGGCAAGCTCTGCTGAGGGCAACTCAATGGCGATGCCTGTAGGGATAACTGCCTTTTCGCCGCCGCCAAGGGTTAACGGCTCGTCAATGCAGGCATAAAGGTCCATACCTGCGCTGCCCGGCGTGGCTCTGAAAGGGATTTTTGCGTTTTCACGCAGCTTTTTGATTTTAAAAGTTTCCATTATTTTGCAAGGTCCTCTCTGTATTTTTCTTCAGGCGGAACCTTTTTGTGGGGGCAGGGAATAGGCTCTCTGACGGGGTTGACGGGATTTGCCCAGCGAACAGCATTGATGATGATGCGCTGAATGT
>JAZNDY010000431.1:0-6635 GCA_045588295.1 Acutalibacteraceae bacterium | reverse complement strand
TTTACAAATTACCGTTTAAAAACTCGGTTCTGAACCAGATTTCGGGTGTTTCAAAGCTTTTGCCGTTAAGATAATTGAGCATTCCCGCATCCGTTGTGAAAGTGAATTTCAGGCGGTATGAATATAAAAACTGCTTTTTGTAGCCGCCGTGAGCCTTGTTAAGTTCGTTTGTGCCGTATTTGCCGTCGCCGAGCAACGGGTGCCCTATGCTGGCAAAATGCGCTCTTATCTGGTGTGTTCTGCCTGTCAGCAGCTCAACCTCAACAAGGCTGAGGTTTTTGTTTTCTGCAATAACGGAATATTTTGTGCGGATTTGTTTTGCTCCGTTTTTCCGGCTGTCAAAAACGGCAACCTTGTTTTTCTTTTCATCTTTAATAAGCCAGCCTTCAAGCAAACCGTTCTTTTTTGCAAGCTTGCCGTGGATAACGCAAAGATAATATTTTTCAAGCTCTCTGTCTTTGAGCTTCTGGTTGAGAATGCGCAGGCTTTCTGCGTTTTTTGCGGCAATAACAATTCCGCCCGTGTTGCGGTCAATCCTGTTAACCAGTGACGGTGTAAAGGAATTTTCGCCCTTGGGGTCGTATTCACCTTTTTCGTAAAGATATCTTTTTACCCTTGTGATAAGTGTATCGTTATATTCGGTTTCGTCAGGGTGAGAGAGCAAGCCGACCTTTTTATCAAGCAAAATAACGTTTTCGTCTTCATAAACGATATCCAGCTTTTTTGAAGCCGAAAGAAAGTCGTAATGCTCGGGCGCAGGGGTGAAAAATTCATCGTTGATATACATATCTACCGTGTCGCCCTCACACAGCTTAAGCGAGATTTCGCCTCTTTTGCCGTTAACCTTTATCCTCTTCATTCTGATGTATTTATACATCAGCGATTGCGGCAGATTCGGCACGGCTTTTGTTATGAATTTATCGAGTCTCTGACCCGAATCGTTTTTTGAAATTAAAAAGCTTTTCAATGTTTACCCTCCGTTTCGGAACATAGATAAAATATGGTTGAAAAACAGATAGCTTTATGCAATAATATATAGGCGGCGCTGAAGACAAACAGATGAACTCAGCGTTTTTTCAAGGAGAGGTACGGTATGAGTCAGTCAAAAGAAAACATACACAAAAATCACAGGTCAAGGGTGCGTGCAACAATACGCCAAACGGGGATTGAAAACATATCTGATATAAACCTGCTCGAATATCTGCTTTTTTATTCCATACCGCGAAAAGACACGAACGAAATTGCGCACAGGTTACTTGATGCTTTCGGTTCGCTTAACGGTGTTTTTAACGCAACTTATGACCAGCTTCTGGCAGTTGACGGTATGGGCGAAAGCTCTGCGTTGCTTGTTTCGCTTGTTCCTGCATTGAGCAAGAGATATATTGAAAGCGGTTACGGCAAGAAAGTTAACCTTTCTGAGCCTGAAGATATGCTTGAATATATAAAAACAAAATATTACGGTGAAAGAAAAGAAGTTCTTTTGGTTATCTGCCTTGATGCCATCGGCAACCTTATCAACTGCTTTAAGTTTGGGGAAGGAACGTCAGAAAGCGTAATTTTTGACAGAAGAGCCATTATCGAAACCGCATTGAGAGTTAACGCGGATACCGTTGTTTTTGCTCACAATCACCCAAACGGAGTGGCGGCACCGTCAAAAGACGATATTGACACAACGAGTGAGTTTTTAAGCGTTTTCAGAAAGGTTGGCATAAAGCTTGCAGACCATATTATTGTGGCAGGTGAGGACACGTTTTCTTTTGCAACGTCCTATAAATATTCCAAAATGTTTATATAACACAATCAATACGGCAGGGTCAGAAACCCTGCCGTTTTGTTTTTCAGAATTTAACGGTAACCTTATTGTTGCCGGGTTTGCCGTTGATTTTAAGTATGGATGCCTCTGTGCCCTCAACAGCTTCAATTTCATATTCTGCGGTGCATTCAATTGAAGTGAAAGGCTTGTGGATAAACACTTCTGTGGGAACGTCGTATTCTTTATCCTGCTCAAATTCAAGCGAGAAAATGCCGTTATCACGGTCGGTTGAATATTCAACAATGTCACCGCAAACAGCAACGGGAGCAGTTCTGTTAAGGCACGTCATTATCGGGTTTTCAAGCAGACCGTCATAATATGCCCAATAGGTCTGGCTCCAATGGTTTTTATCAAACTTATCAAGAAGGAACTTGATGTGGAAAAGCCAATCGGTGCCCTCTGACTGGCCGCCCCATTCGCCGACAATAACAGGCACGTCAAGTCTCTGCTGTGACTTTCTGTGCTGGTCAAAAATTGAACCGACTCTTGAATTGCTTGCGTATTTATAAGCGGGGGTGTCAACCATCAGGTCGTATGCATGAGGCGCAAAGCAAACCTTTTCTTCACGCACGCCGTCATAATTGATAACGGGGGTGCTGTAAGGAATACCCATGTTTGAATAATAGCTGTTTTCCATTATCATAATGCCGTTATCCGTAACGCCTCTGATTGCCTTGGATGTTCTGTTGATGAACTCTGAATATGCGCCAACGTCAAATTTATAAATAAGGCCGTTTGCCGCGCTTGTTACCTTGCGGAACAAATCAGGGTCATTGAAGGGCTCAAGCACACGGATGGGGTTGCCCGTAACAATCTGTTTTGCCATCCAGCCGACGTTGCAGCGTTTGTCTGTGATAACGGTTTTTGCAACGCTGAAGATGAGCTTTCTGAAAACCTTGCCGCCGTCTGTGCCGGGGTAAGGCTCGTTGAGCATATCAAAGCCGAAAAGGGCAGGGTGGTCTTTGAATCTTTCTGCAACGTGCTGCCACATTTTGCAGAAATATGTTTGCAGAGGAATGCCGTTATATTCAGCATTTTTCCAGAAATTATCAAATGAACGCTGTGTTGCCTTGCCCCAGAAATAGCCTTCAGCCCAGACAAGTTTTGTCTTTTTGAATTTTGCACCGTCTGTGAGGCAAGCCCATGCGGGAGCGCCGTCACCGGCATGTCCGTTAAAGCCGGCATAAAGATCCTGATGCATATCAAGGTAGAAATAAATACCGTATTTTGCACAAAGGTCGGCAACCTTCTGAACTCTGTCAAGAAACTCTTCGTCATATTTGAAGGGTTCGGGTTCAACTGCATCCCATGTCATACCGAGTCTGACAAGGTTGAAGCCGTTCAGGCTGAGCTTTTTGATAAGCTCTTCATTATAAGGCATATCATAAATGCGTCTGGAAACGCCTTCTTTATTATATCCCTTGTCGCAAAGGTTAACGCCGTTAAAGATTCTTTCTCTTCCGTCCGAATCTATAAACTTTTGCTTGAATGTTGTGATTTTTTTCATAACAAAACCTCGCAAATAAAATAATCAACAATATTATATCATCTGCTTTGTCTCTTTTCAACTCCTTTTTAATAAAGATTTTTATTTGAGAAATAAAACATTGAACATTTTGGTATTGCCAATATGCAGAATTTATGATAAACTGAAATGGTAAAGGTGCGCATAACAGCGCAAAATCAGAAGAGACAGGAGAAATAACCAATGGCAGCATCAGTTTTATACAAAGCGTTTTGCAGAACTTATCAGGGCGTTTTCAGAGTGGCTGTTAATTTCCTTGACTGGACAGAGCCCAAAGTTGTCAAGGGCGCAGGCAGCGTTAAAAAACTTCCTCAGGTTGTTAAATCTAACGGTCATAACAAGGTTCTTGTTGTAACAGATAAGGGTCTTATGGGTCTGCATCTTCTTGACGGTCTTTTTGAGGGCCTTGAAAAGTCCGGCGTTGAATACTTTGTTTATGACGGCACACAGCCCAACCCCACAATTGATAATATTGAAGAAGCAAGAAAACTTTATGCGGATAATAATTGCGCCGCAGTTATTGCTTTCGGCGGCGGTTCACCCATGGACTGCGCAAAGGTTGCAGCTGCAAGAATTGCAAAGCCCAAAAAGTCGGTTCAGCAGATGAGAGGTACTCTTAAAATCCTCAAAAAGCTTCCCACAATCTACGCTGTTCCCACAACTGCAGGCACAGGCTCCGAAACAACAATCGCAGCCGTTGTTTCTGATCCCTCAACACATGAAAAATATGCTCTTCAGGATCCTGTTCTCCGCCCCAAGTATGCGGTGCTTGACCCTGAACTCACAATCGGTCTGCCTCCTCACATCACTTCAACAACAGGTATGGATGCTCTTACTCACGCTGTTGAAGCTTATATCGGTCACAGCAACACCAAGGGCACGGCTCTTGCTGCTGAAAAGGCAACCAAGATGATTTTTGATAACATCCTTAAGGTTTATGAAAACGGCAAGGATATTGAAGCAAGAGAAAATATGCTTGAAGCATCTTACCTTGCCGGTATTGCATTCACAAGAGCTTACGTAGGTTACGTTCATGCCATCGCTCATAACCTCGGCGGTATGTACGGCACACCTCACGGCCTTGCAAACGCAGTTGTTCTGCCTTACGTCCTTGAGTATTTCGGTGAAACCGCATATGAGCGCCTTGCAAAGCTTGCAGACGTTGCAGGCCTTGAAACAAATGGTATGAACGATGAACAGAAAGCAAAGCTCTTTATCGAAACAATCAAGGAATTCAATAAGAAGATGAACATTCCCGACAAGCTCGATATTCAGGAAAAGGATATTCCCACAATCGCCAAGAGAGCTCTTAAGGAAGGCAATCCTCTTTATCCCGTTCCCAAGATTATGGACCTTGAGGAATGTATGGCGGTTATCAGAAAAATCGCAAAATAAGCAATCGGCAGGATTGCTTGCTATAAATAGGGGTGACAAAATGAATATTAAAAGAATTATCAGCTTTTTAATGGCTCTTGTTATGCTTTGCACGGTGTTTGTGTTTAACGGCAGCGCTGATGACAAGGTGTGGGAGCCTAAAAACGACGCTCCGTTTGTTTTTGTTCACGGCTTCAACGGCTGGGGCGGTTCAGAGGATATCAACGGCGTTTTGCCCTATTGGGGCGCAACAACGGGCAACCTTATGCAGTATCTTCAGTATGAGGGCTATGAGTGCTATTCAGCTTCTGTCGGTCCGCTTAACAGCGCGTGGGACAGAGCCTGCGAGCTTTATGCCCAGCTTATCGGTGCAACGGTTGATTACGGCGAGGCTCACTCAAAAGAATTCAACCATGCAAGATACGGCAGAACTTATTATGACCCGCTTGTGCCTGATTGGGGCAAGCTTGACGAAGCAGGCAAAATCAAGCAGATTCATCTTATAGGTCACAGCTTCGGCGGCACAACGGTGAGAATGCTTATCCAGCTTCTCACAGAAGGCAGCGCAGAGGAACAGGCTGTTACTCCCGAGGATGATATCTCGGGTCTTTTCACAGGCGGTAAGGGCGATTGGGTCAAGAGCGCCACAGCTATCTGCACGCCGCATAACAGCGCATCAATCTATTATCCGCTCAAGGCTTTCGGCATTGACAGAATTGTTCAGGTGCTCAGCTATCTTTACGTCGGCATTGTCGGCAGAAGTTCAATCAACGGCGGCTTTGTTGATTTCCATATGGAGCAGTTCGGTCTTTCTGAAGAACCCGGCAGCGGAGATTCGGTTGAATTTATAAAAGCAATGAGCAACGTGCTTGCCAACAAAGAGGATTCCTGCCAGTATGACCTGACCCCCGAAGGCACGGCAAAGCTTAACGGCAAGCTGGATATCAATGACGATATCTATTATTTCTCATACGCATTTTCAACAACGCGCGAATCTCCTCTTTTTGACGTTCAGGTTCCTCTTTTAAAGACAAACCCCGTTATCTTCCTTTCTGCGGTGATTATGGGTATTATGCAGTTTACCGACCCTTATACAGGTGTTATCTATAACGAGCATTGGCTTGCAAACGATGCCCTTGTTAACACGGAAAGCGCAAAATATCCCCTTGATGAACCGTTTACGGAATACGATGCATCGAGCATCGAAAAAGGCGTTTGGAACGTTATGCCCGTCAGCGAGGGTGACCACGGCACGGCAATCGGTCTGTTTGCGGATGAAGAGAAGACACGCAGTTTCTACCTTGATTTGTGTGAAATGCTCAATTCACTTCCCGACTGAAAATAATAAAAGGGCGGTTCATAAGAATCGCCTTTTGCTTTTTAAGGAGAAAATATGAAATTTAAAAAAATTACAGGTGTTATTCTTGCTTTGGTGGTTGCCGTTATGTGCGTTTTGCCTGCTTCTGCAGCAAATTCAGCGCAGGCAACCAAAGGCGTCAGCAGTGTTGTAAGAACAATTGGCGGCATTTTTGAAAACGTTGAAAGATTTTTTCGCTCAAAAACAGAAACAAGAAAAAATTATTCTGCTTATAACGAGCTTTGTGAAATACCCGAAACTGAAAACGGATACGTGCCGCAGGGTTATTGCCTGAGTGAAGACGGCAAATATCACGTCATTTCTTATTATCACGGTGAAAAAGCATCAATCCTTGCTTTTGTTGACACCGTAACAGGTGAGCGCCAAAAGATGGTTAACCTCAAAACCTCAAAAGGTGATGATTTCACAGGTCATGCAGGCGGTATCGCACAGGAAAACGGTTGGCTTTATGTTTGCCACGGCAGCAAGATTTACAGAATTGCCATGGCAGATATTATTGCGGCAGAAAACGGCGGTGAAGTTGCTTTCGGCAAAGGTATAGAAAC
>JAZNDY010000430.1:0-1984 GCA_045588295.1 Acutalibacteraceae bacterium | reverse complement strand
CTTCACGTTCTGCGTTTTGCAAACAACGAGGTTAACGAAAGCTTTTATGAAGTCTGCACGGTTATTGATAAGGAAACGCAAAAAAGACTGAAATAATTGCGTTTCTTTCAACCCTCCGTCTTTTGGCTGCGCCAAAATCCAACATTATCACCGAAACCAAACACACCAATTATGGAGATTTAAAAAATGTCTATCGACCTTATAAAACTGAAAAAAACTATTGCCCTTGCGGCGGCAGTGTTCTTTGCTTTTTTCGCCATCGGAGTTGTGATTTATTACATCGTCTGCCCGTCGGCTGCGTTTTTTCACTCCGACTGTGCAGACACCCTTTATTGGGCGCAGGCAAGCTATGACGGCAAAACGCTCTATAACCCTGACTTCGGCTATGCGGCTTTTCTGCCCTTCGGCGGCACAATGCTGATGGCGCCCTTCATCGGTCTGACGGGCGTTTCGCTCACAACCCACCACATAGGTATGGTGCTTTTCACCGTGCTTCTGTTTGCCGCCGTGTTTTATCTTTGCCGCGCTCTCAAATTCAGTTATCCCCTCTCTTTCACGGCAACGGGTCTTGTGGCGCTTCTTCTTTGCTCCTCGCCCAAACTGCGTGAAATTTATTATGAGCACGTGCTTTATTACAGCATAAGCATTGCCGTTATCTGCGTTATGCTTGCGCTTTACGTGCAATATACCGAAACTTTCAGAAACAAGCATATTCTTTTAAAAATCGCTCTGCTTCTGCCCGTTTTTGCCGTTGCTTTCGGCACTGCGCTTGACGGCACGCAGGTTGTTGCCTGCTCTGTTTTGCCCGTTATTTTTGCGGCAGGCTGTGACGTGATTTTTTCAAAAGAAAAGCTTTTAAGCAAAAACCGCATTCCTTTTATCGTTTACTGTGCTGTGGCAGGCGCCGCAACGCTCATCGGTCTTGCCGTTTTCAAAAAAGGAACGGAAAACATCGGCATCGGTTACGCAAACGCCTATTCAAGCTATTCAATGCCTGAAGAATGGGTCGGCAACCTGCTTAAGCTCCCCGTTCAGTGGTTTGAGCTTTTCGGCATTGAGGTTGAGCCGGGTATGTCGCTCTTTTCACCCGAATCAATAGTCAACATTCTGCGCATTGCGGCGGCTGTTATTCTCGGCGTTGCTCCCGTTGCGGCTTTGATTTTTGCAGGCAAGCTTGACAGACTCTCACGCCTGCTGGTTTATGCGCATTTCGGTATGAGCGGCGTTATTATGTTTGGCTATATCTTCGGCATTCTCTCTGCCGCAAACTGGCGTCTGAGCCCGATGATATGCACTTCAATTCTCATCTGCATTGCCCTTGTCAAAGCAGTACAGCCTCACGTTGTTTTGCGCCGCGTTGCCGCGCTGGGTCTTTGCCTGCTTTTTGCGCTGTGCGCATTCAACGTTAAAACAATTAAAGCAATGCCGCAGGACGGCGTGAAGTATAACAGATATTACGCCCTTGCGGAATACCTGAAATCGCAGGGTCTTGAATACGGCTTTTCAACCTTCTGGCACGGTGTGACCATAACGGTTATAACCGATTCCGAGGTTATAGTCAACAACACCGATATAAACGAAAACGGCGTTACCCCCTGCCCCTACCAGACAAACAAAAACTGGTTTAAGCCGCAGGACGGCATTGACAGATATTTTCTGCTTTGCACCGATTATGAGCTGATGACTCTGCGCATAACGGATGACTGGAAGTATTTTGAAAACGGGCCGATTGAACAGCTTGAATTTGAAGGCTTCACCGTGTTTGTGTTTGATAACACAGATTTTCTTTACTGATAAAAACAACAGGCTTGCACCGTGTTACGCGGTGTGAGCCTGTTTTGCTTTGTTTGTAACAAAGACAACCCCTGGCTATGCCAGGGGAAAAGGAAAGCTTTTAGCGAGGGGAGCCGTAGACAAGAAAAAGCTCCTTGATATAGTAGAAGTGGTTTGCCGACCACACAACAAAAACATCAAGGAGGTCTTT
>JAZNDY010000429.1:0-17381 GCA_045588295.1 Acutalibacteraceae bacterium | reverse complement strand
TCATCGGCAATGCTAAGGCAAAACTCGGCATTACAGCTAACTTCAAGAACTTCACAACGGCTGTAGATTATAAGGTTGTTATCTGACAAAACGAATAATCGTTCAGGCACTCTCCGCAAGGGGAGTGCTTTTTGTTTGTTTAAAAGTACCGCTACGGGTTTGCCTTTGCCCAAAACCTTCCTGCACTATGCTCTTGATTTTTCTTGTCTATTATGGTATATTTACAATGTATAAAAATGACCTTATTCAAAGGGGAATAAATTATGTCAAATATATTCATTAAAATATCTTCTGCTGTTGTTTTGGTGTTTGCCGTTATCTTTAATTTCTTCGGCAATCTTTTCGGAATCGGTGATATTATTCCGACAGGCCCTGACGTTACAGAAACAACGGTTACCGAATACACAACGGAAGAAAGCACAACCCAAGAGTTTACAACCGAATCCACAACGCAGGGAACAACAACGAAACCCGTTGTTCCTTTCCCCACCGCCACCAAACCCACAACCGCACCCAACACAGAGGGCACAACAGCCGAAAAAACAACCAGACCTGAAACCACGGTTGAGTTTGGTCCCAAGGTTGAAAAGGCTGAAATTGAAAGCTTCGGCAGCTTCGGCGGTATGAATACAGACACCTTTACGGCGGCAAAGGCTGTTGCAAAGGGCGGATTCGTTGTTTGCGGCGTTACCAACTCAACAGACGGCGATTTTAAAAACGTTGCTCCCTCGGGCGGTAATTCATACGGCTACGTTGCGATGTTTGACGGCGATGCAAAGCTTGTCTGGGTCAAGGCAACGGGCAGCAGCAACGCAGGCGTAAGAATTGAAGACGTTGCCGTTTTGAGTGACGGCAGTGTTGTTGCAGTCGGTTATACCTCGGCAAAAGAATTTGCTTCCGACGTTGAATTTGAAGGCTCGCTTGAGTCTTTTGCAGTTAAATATTCCGCTGACGGCACTCTCGTCTGGCAGAAGTCATTTGGCGGCAAAAAGTCAGATATGTTTATGAGCGTTGCTCCGCTTGGTGACGGCTTTGTTATCGGCGGCAAAACGGATTCAACAAACGGCAGTTTTGCAGGCAACGTTGAGTCATCGGTTTCAAAAGCTCTGATTATGCGCCTTGATAAAGATGCAAACGTTATCTGGATAAGATATCTTGCAGGCAATTACGGCGCATCGGTTGACGGCATTGACACAGATGAAGACGGCAATATTTTCTTCACAAGTGTAACAGCCGCTTCAACGGATGATTTTGCCCTTGACGGTATGGGCAAGGGATACCTTGACACTGCTGTTTTCAAGTATAATCAGGCAGGCGAGCGCGTCTGGGGCGTTGCCGTTGCAAGCTCAGGCAGAGATAACTTTGCCCCGATTGCGGCTGACGGCGAAGGCGGCTGTGTTGTTGCCGGCAACTATGAAATGGTAACAACCTATATGCCTGACGGCACTTTTGCAAATCTTCATAACTGCGGCGGAATTGATGCCGTTGTTATCAGAATAAACGCAAACGGCACAATACGCTGGATGAGAAGCGTTGCCGGCTTTGCTGATGATTTTATTAACGGCATAACCAAAACTGCTGACGGCGGCTTTGCCGTTGCAGGCTACTCAACGTCAGGCAACCGTGATTTTGTGCTGGTTGGCAACAAAGGTCAGAACGATGCTTTTGCCGCGCTGATTACCCCTGCAGGCAACCTTGCTGACGTTAAGGCAAACGGTGGCTCAAGAAAAGATGCGGCAACAAACGTTGTTTATACAACAGACGGCAAGCTTGTTGTGATTGGCCAGTCAATTTCGTCTGACGGTGATTTTGACGGTATGAACACGCACCTGACCGATGCGTTTATTAACGTTTTCGGTGATGCATACACAGGCTTTATTGCAAAATACGGCGTAACGATTGCAAGATAACGGAGGAAAAATGAAAAAAAGGCAGATATTCAGCCTGGTTGCAACCGTTACCGTTTCTGCGTTGCTGATTCTGGTTGCGTATGTCTGCGTTGTGGGCAACGGAACAATATTCAAAGGCAACTCGGAAGGCGAAACTTTGAGGGCAAGAGTTATCAGGGTAACCGACGTATCTTCAGCAAGCATCAGAGGTGAGAGCGAGGTTGTAACGGTAACTTTCAAGGCTCAGGTGCTTGGCGGCGAGCGCAGAGGCAAAACGGTCAGCGTTATTCAGGAGATAGACAAAACCTATGCGTTTTGTCCCCGTCAGGTCAGGCAAAACGATAAAATCCTTGTTGAAAGCTTTAACGAGGGCGGTGAAACGCGGTTTTATTTCGGTGATTACGTGCGCATAACTCCGCTGATATGGTTGCTTGCTGTTTTTTGCATTCTGATTGTTGTGTTTTCAAGGATGCAGGGATTCAAAACCATAATTTCGCTCGGATTCACCTGCGTTTCGGTTTTTTGCGTGCTTATCCCCGCAATTCTTAACGGGCATAACGTTTATTTCTGGTCAATTCTTGTTTGCGCTTATATAACCGTTATGACGCTGTGCATTATCAGCGGATATAACAAAAAGGCTCTGTGCGCAGGCATAGGCTGCATCAGCGGCGTTTTGTGCTCGGGTCTTGTGGTGCTTATAAGCGATAAATTTCTTAATATGACGGGTTTGCTGGAGGAAGAATCAGTTTATCTTTATCAGCTTTATCCCGATAATCCGATTGATTTGAAGGCTGTTATATTCGCAATGATAATCATCGGTGCGCTGGGTGCGGTTATGGACGTTTCAATGTCCATTTCCTCTGCATTGAGCGAGTTAAAAACAAAAAACCCCGATATCAGAGCTTCAGAGCTGATGAAATCGGGTTTCACCATCGGCAGGGATATGCTCGGCACAATGGCAAACACGCTTGTGCTTGCTTATATCGGCAGCTCTCTAACCAGCGTGCTTTTGCTTGTGGCTTATAATTCAAGCCTCGGGCAGGTTATTAACAAAGAAATGATAATTGCGGAAATTCTGCAGGCACTTGCAGGCAGCATGGGTATGCTTCTTACCCTGCCTCTCACAAGCGCAATCTGCGCCGCAGTTTATTGCAAAAAGGAGGTTAATGGTAATGCCTCTTGTTAAAATGAGCGATTTGCTCAAAAAGGCAAAAGCAGACGGTTACGCTGTGGGAAGCTTCAGCGTTGCCAACATGGAAATGGTGCTTGGCGTTATCAAAGCGATTGAAGAAACAAAAAGCCCTGCAATCATTCAGATAGCAGAGGTGAGGCTCAACCATTCACCGCTTGAGCTCATCGGTCCGCTTATGGTGGCGGCGGCAAAAAACAGCTCCGCGCCCGTAGCTGTGCATTTTGACCACGGCAAAACAGAAGAAAAAATCAGACAGGCTCTCGAAATCGGCTTCACAAGCGTTATGTTTGACGGCTCGCATCTGCCGTTTGAAGAAAACGCCGCAAAAACCGCAGAGATAAAAAGAATTGCTGAGCAATACGGCGCAGACTGCGAGGGCGAGATAGGTTGCGTTGGCGGCAGTGAGGACGGCAGCGAGGATATTGCAATCAACTGCACTTCACCTGCGCAGGCGGCTGAGTTTTTTGCCGCAACGGGCGTTGATGCCCTTGCCGTTGCAATCGGCAACGCTCACGGCAATTATAAGCAGGCACCGAAGCTCCGCTTTGATATTCTTGAGCAGACGGCAAAATGTGTTGATGCTCCGCTTGTGCTTCACGGCGGAACAGGCATTCTGCCCGACGATTTCAGGAAATGCATCTCGCTCGGCATTCACAAAATAAACATTGCAACAGCAACGTTTGACAGAGTTGAGCAGAGCGCAAGAAACGCTTATGAAAGCGGTGCAATCAAAGGTTATTATGACCTGCACACTGCAGAAATAGAGGGCGCATACAAAAACGCCCTTGAGCATATAGAAATTTTCGGTTGTGCAAATAAAGTTTGGAAGGACAGATAAAAATGAGCTACATCAAATTTGATAATTCAAAGGCACTTGACGTTATCCCCATCGGCAGAATTGCTATTGATTTTAACCCCACAGATATGAATATGCCTCTTTCGCAGAGCAGCAACTTCAACAAATACGTTGGCGGTTCACCTGCAAACATCGCAGTCGGTCTTGCCAGACTCGGCGCAAAGTGCGGCTTCATTGCAAGAGTATCAGACGATCAGTTCGGTGATTACGTTGAAAATTATTTCAAGGCAGACGGCATTGACGTTTCACACGTTTTCAGATGCGAAAACGGCGAAAACCTCGGTCTGACTTTCACAGAAATCCTCAGCCCCACACAGAGCAGCATTCTGATGTACCGTGAAGGTGTTGCAGACCTGCAGGTTTGCGTTGACGACGTTGACGAAGAATACATCAAGAGCGCAAAAGCTGTTGTTATTTCAGGCACGGCTCTTTGCGCAAGCCCCTCAAGAGAAGCGGCTCTCAAAACTCTGTTCCTTGCAAAGAAGAACGGTGTTGTTGTTATTTTTGATATTGACTACAGAAGCTACACCTGGAAGAATAAAGACGAAATTTCTCTCTATTATTCAATCGCCGCAAAGAACAGCGATATTATCCTCGGTTCAAGAGAAGAATTTGACCTCACCGAAGCTGTTGAAGGCGTTTGCGCAAGCGATGAAGAATCAGCACAGCGCTGGTTCGGCTACGGCAACAAGATTGTTATCATCAAGCACGGCAAGGAAGGCTCCGTTGCTTACCTTGACGACGGCTCGGCTTATAAGGTTAAGCCCTTCCCCGTTAAGATGCTCAAGGGATTCGGCGGCGGTGACGGCTATGCTTCCGCTTTCATTTATTCACTTCTTAACGGCAAGAGCGTTCCCGACGCGCTTGAATTTGCAACCGCATCGGCATCAATGCTTGTTTCGGCTCACAGCTGCTCTGCGGCAATGCCCTCGGCAGATGCCGTTCAGGAATTCATCAATAACATCAAACCCACTTCAGGCGAAGTTATTGAAAAAATCAAATAAAAAATCAGGAGTTGCCTCACACACCGTGAAGCAACTCCTTTTGCATAAATTTTATATAAATCCCTTTGAGTTTGCTTGCTCTTTTAAGCTCATTGTGTTATCATATTGTTATCCTTATTTGAGAGGAGAAAAGCAATGAAAAACAAATCAACCCTTGTTTTTACGGGGGATATAGGTTTTGACAGATATATGTACGGCAAGTGGAACGATGAGGAGCTGATTGCGCCTGAGGTGCTTGAGTTTCTGCATTCCGCTGACCACGTTGTGGCAAACGTGGAGGGTCCCGTTGCTCCTGTTGAGCAAAACACAACCAAAGACGGTGCGGCGCAGCTTCTGCACACCATTGACCCCGAGGCGGTCAGAGTGCTCAACAAAATGAATGCCGATATCTGGAACATCTGCAATAACCATATTATGGATGCAGGCGAATACGGTATAAAATGCACCCTTGACATTGCAAAAGAAAACGGTGCAAAAACCATCGGTGCAGGTATGAATATAACGGAAGCAAGGCAACCTGTTATTCTTGACGAGGCAGGCGGCATAGGTCTGTTCGGCGTCGGTTACCAGCGCGCTTGCAGAAAAGCTGACGAAAACAAGGCAGGCTGTTACAGCTGGAGCGACCTTGATGAGATTCAGAACACGATAAACGAAATCAAGAAAACGTGCCGCTGGTGTGTGGTTGTGGCTCACGCAGGCGAAGAATTCACGCCGTTACCCTCGCCTTACACAAGGGAGCGATACCGCAGATATCTTGAAATGGGCGCGGATATAGTTGTTTCGCACCATCCGCACGTGCCGATGAACTATGAAACCGTGGGCGATAAAATAATTTTTTATTCACTCGGTAATTTTATTTTTGACACCGATTATCAGCGCTCGCAGTTCAACACGGAATTCGGTCTGCTTGTGAAGCTTAACTTCACCGAAACCGAATTTTCGTGGGAGCCGATGGGTCTTGAAATCGTCAGGGGTGATGAACACGTTGTGAAAGCTCCTTTGCCGAGGATATTCGTTGACGTGCAGGAGGAAGAGTTCAATCTGCTCTCACCGCTTTCGGCAAAGATGCATATTGCCGCAACAAGGCGGCAGATGACTTACCTCAACCCTGCAAGGTTCAAAGATGCAACCGAGCAGGAATGGGCAGAGCATTTTGCGGAGCCGCTCAGAACGGGCAGAGTGCCCGGCGAAACTCTTGATTTCTTTATCCTTTGCCCTCTTGCGGAAAAAGCGGATTCAAACGAGTGGCAAAAGAGCAAGCTTGAAGACGTCAAGCAATATATTCTGGAGCAGATGTGAGAGTTTTTGCCCTTTTTTGCGAATAATGGGTGAAAGGGGCGTGACAAAATGAAAAAGCTCACCTGTATTTTGCTCACATTCGCAATGGCGGCGGCGTTTTTTGCCTGCGCAAAAGAGGACGGAAAGCCGTTGGCGGAAACAGCAACAACGAAAGCAACGGAAGAAACTGCCTTATCTGTTGCAGGAACTCAAGATTATAACATTTTAACGCAGACAGTTATATCGGGCATTGATATTGACCCTGAAACAGAACAGTATCTTTGCTCTGTGCCCACAATCAACAGAAACGAGGGTCATACAAAGCCCGTGTTTGTTGTGCCCGAGGGTGTTACGGGCAGCCAGCTGATTCATTGGCCGATGATACCTGTTATCGGAACGGAGCCGTTTCAGGTTGCCGCTTGCGCAGAGATGAGCAAAAACCCGAAGTTTGATGGTGCGAAAATCATAAAAGACCAATACTTACAGCTTGGCGAAATCAACGGTGAGCCGTGTGTGAGAGTTCACCTTGACACGGATAAAGGTGATTTTGTGGCGGTTATGAATGAAGCGTGCGAAATCATCTGGGTCTGGACAGATGACGAAGAAAAAACGGGTGAATATTATTTTCCGCAGTCGATTGATATTAACGTTGCAACCGATGAAGCTCTGATGCAGGCGTTTCACATTTACCGCGCCGATGAGCATTATAAAAACGGAATCATCTGCGAATACATACAGGAAATGGCGGATTTGAGCGACGGCACACCGATATGGAAAGTGACGTTTATAGCCACAACGGGCGATTTTTCAGTGACGCTTGATGTATTCGGCAGAGTGATTGAAAGAACAAAATAAACCGTGCAGGGCAAACACCTTGCACGGTTTTGTGTTTTAAAGCTGATTGATAAAAAGCATCAGAAGCTGCCAAGCGCAACAATGCCTGCGCCGCCGAGAGCGATAATGATGATTGCAATAACAACTGCAACGAGCAGGCAGATGCCGATAAGGGCAAACTGAGCTCTGAAGAAGTTTGCTCTGTTTTTGTGTCTGCCGTCAGCGGCAAAAACAATCATAATGATAAAGGGAACAAGAAGGAACGAAAATGAGGAGAGGATGAACCAGCCTATATAAGTTCTGACTTTTACGGGCGGCTCACTGTCAGGGGCGGCAACTGCGTTAACCTGAGCAGGTGCAGGGTCGGCATAATAATAAGCGTTGTCAGGCTGCGAATAGTATGCGTTGTTATCTGCTTGTTGCTGATAATAAGCATTGTCTTGCTGCGGATAGTATGCATTATCAGGCTGCTGATAATGTGCGTTATCTGCTTGCTGCTGATAAACAGGCTCAACGGGTGCGTTCTGAATCTGTGCGCCGCAACGGTTGCAGAACAAAGAGCCGTCTCTGATGGTTGAATTACAGTTAGGACAAATCATAATACAAACTCCTACAAATTTATTGTGGTTTAATTATATATAAGAAAATTTCGTAAGTCAATAAAAATATGAAACTTGTAATATTTTGTAACAACGCGGTGCGCTTATGACTAACAGAAAACGGAACCCACGCACAAAGTGAGTTCCGTTGCTTTTTATATTTTTGATGCAAGGTAAGCCGCACCGAGCAGGTTAGCGTCGTTGCCTGCCTGCGCCTTAACAAACTTTGCACAGCGGAAACTCGGCATAAGCTCGGCTGTGAGACGTTTATTGACCTCATCGGTGATATATTTCTCGTTCATAATTCCGCCGCCCGCAACAATCAGCGAGGGGTTGAAAATATAAACAAGACCCTTGAGACCGATAACGATTTCGTCAATCCAAGCATCGATTTCGGCTCTGATTTCAGGGTTATCAAACTCGGCAAAAATATCTCTGCCGTTTAAATCTCTGCCTGTTTTTGATTTGACGGCTTTTACCAACGCACCCGATGAAGCATAGGCTTCATAGCAACCTGAGCCGCCGCAGGTGCAGCTTTTGCCGTTTGCGTGGGTGATGAAGTGGCCGAATTCGCCTGCAGAGAAGCTGTTGCCCGTGAAAAGCTTGCCGCCAAGAAAAATCGCGCCGCCGATGCCTGTGCCGTAAGTGAGACAGATAAAATTATCTTCACCCTTTGCCGCGCCGAAATATGCTTCACCCAAAGCGGCAGAGTTAACGTCGTTTTCAACTGCGCAGGGCACACCGATTTCGGTTTCGATAATCTGCTTTATCTGAACGCCTGTGTAACCGGGAATGCTGTCTGTTGCAAAAATTATTTCGCCTTTAACGCTGTCAACCTGACCTGCGGTGGAAATGCCGATTTTTTCAACGCCGTCAAAGGTTTTGGCGATTTCAACGATTCTTTCAATTATGCGTTTGCCGCCCTCAAAAGCGTTGGTGGGAACGGAATTTTTTTCTGTGAGAACAAAATTTTCGTCACACAGAGCATATTTTATCTCTGTGCCGCCGATATCAAAAACAAGAATTTTCATTATATTTCACCGTTGTTTCATAGTAAAAGGGGCGGCAAAAGCCGCCCTGATTTTTATGCCTTTGAGTTTTCCAGCGCAGCCACAAAACGCTTGGTGATATCCATCGGTCTTGTGATGGCTGTGCCCACAACCGCGGCGTGAGCACCGCTTGCAAAAGCTTCAACAAGCTGCTCGGGCACCCAGATACCGCCTTCGGCAATAACCGTTGCGCCAAGCTCTTCCTTATAACGCTTCATAAGGGTGAAATCGGGCAGGGGAGTGCCTTTGGTGTAAGGTGTGTAGCCGCTCATTGTTGTGCCAAGCAGGTCAAAGCCGAGCTCGAGAGCAAGCTTGCCCTCTTCAAAACAGCTTGTGTCTGCCATAAAGAGCTGGTCGGGATATTTTGCACGCACCTCTTTGAAGAATTCTTCAAATGAAACTCCGCCGGGGCGAGTGCGGTTGGTTGCGTCAACTGCAATGATTTCGCAGCCGATTTCAACGAGTGCATCAACCTCTTTCATTGTGGGGGTGATGTAAACGTCGCTGTCAGGGTAAACTTCTTTGATGATGCCGATAACCGGCAGGCTTACTCTTTCTCTGATGGCGAGGATATCAACAACAGTATTTGCCCTTATGCCCACGGCACCGCCGAGAGCTGCGGCATAAGCCATTTTGCTCATTATGTAGCTGTCATATAACGGCTCTGTTGATAACGCCTGGCAGGAAACGATGAGTCCGCCTTTGATTTGGTCGAGTATTTGTTTGTTTGTTAATTTTTCCATACTCTGATTATATCACAGCGTTTTTTTGATTTCAATATTTTTATGGACTATTTTGGAGTAATATGATATAATATATGCATAAATTCAACGCCGACGGCATAGCATTTTTTGGTATTTCGGTTACGGGAACTTTTTATGTATATTACATAGCGCTGGTAATCGGCATAATATTCCTGATATGTTTTAATTCATCAAAGGGAGAAGAATAAAAAATGGAAGCTTTTAAAGAGATTTTAATGTCAAACATTCCTGCGAGCGTGGCGGTTATCGGCCTGGTGCTTTACTTTTTCGGTATGGCGGTTGTGTTTATAACAAAGCCGCTCAAGAACGCTGAAAGCTTTTCGGTTAAACCTGTTGATAACGCAGGCAAAACAGAAATCAGAGTTTATTACGGCGGCATTTCGTTTGCGCTCGGTGCGTTTTTGCTTTATCTTACAATCGCACTCAAAACGCCCGTTTATTCGCTCGTCGGCGGTCTTTTCTTTGCAACAACGGTGCTTGTGACAAGAACGGTTTTTCTTTGTGTGGATAAGGGCTGGAAATGCCCCTACACAAAGCTTGCAATACCTGCAGAGAGCCTGTTTGTTGTTGCGCTCTGGGTTTGCTTCATACTTTCAAAAACACTTTATTGATAAGCTGAAAACGGCAGGAGTCAGGGCTAACCGAACTCCTGCCATTATTTTATATATTATATATATTTTAAAAAACTATGGACTTTTAATGCCCTGTTTGGTATAATGAGATGATACTATAGGTAAAGAAGGCTCTTTTTACGGAAAGAGCAAAATAACCCGTCGGAGGTGCTTGTTTTGCAAAAAGATGCAGGCAAATTATCCACAATCAAATCGGGGGTTGAAAGCTTTACAAAGTCAAGGCTTTTTTGCTATCTTGCCCCGTTTACCGTTTTGGCGGTATATCTGATTTATATAATCGCAAGCGGAAAAGCCGAGTTTTCGCGCGGCTATTACGAATTGCAATATCTTATCAATTATGACAGAGGCTTTGCCGCCAGAGGTTTTCTGGGCGCAGTTATAAGCGTTTTTGCGGATACGGTTACGCCGGGAATAATCAAAGGCGTTGTGACTTTCGGCTCTGTTTTGCTGCTTGTTTCGGCTTCGCTGTGCTTCGGCAGTGTGCTTGATAAAACACGCAACAACCCCGATTTATTCAGATCGGCGGCGGTGATTATTGCAATTCTCTGCGTTGCTCCGTTCACGTTCCGCTACCATTTTTCGGGTATGCAGGTTGATAAATTCTTCTGGGCGATGGCTCTTTTTGCCGTTTATCTTTCACAGTTCAGGTTTGGCATTTATGCAGTGCCCGTTATCTGTTTTATCGGCACGCTCATTAACCCTGCATTCCTTTTGGGCAGTATGTTTCTTGCGGCAATAATTCTGCTTGACAGATGCCGTAAAAGCGGCTTTGCACGCAAAAACATAATCATCTGCGCTGTTTCTTACGTTGGTATGTTAGCCATTCTCGGCGCAGGTTTTGCAACAACAAACGAAAAAGGCTTTGCAAACGCAGGCGAGCTGGTTGAGTTTTATTTCAGACGTTACAGCGAGCCGATTATGGCGTCAAAGCTTGAAGAGCTTGAAAACGGTCTGCTTGTTGAATATTTCAATGACGGTGCGTTTGATCTGGTCAGAGCGCTTTATCAGGATTACATTGTCAACGGTGACAGAGAGCTGACTCTGATTTTTAACGGTGTTCTGTTTTCTGCCCCGATTCTTCTGGGGCTTGCCGCATTCTGGATTTCAGCAATAAAAGCAGAAAAAGAAAAGTTCGGCAAATTCATATTCTTCCTTTGCGGCGCAACGCTTATTTCGCTTGTCGGAATTCCGATTCTCGGCTGGTCAACAAGATTCTATTTTTACAGCTATATTGTTCAGTTCGGTCTTATCCTTTACTTTATGGCAAACAAAAACGAAGCGGTTACAGGCGTTGTTTGCGGAGTCAAAAATTTCTGCAAAGAGCATATAGTTGTTTCGGCAGTTGTGCTGAGCTACTTTGCAATCTTCTTCAAAAACATTTTCTACATTTAAAACACCCGAAAAATGAGGGATATTATGAAACTTAATTCAAAGCGTTCGGCTGTGGCGGAATGGTTGGTTATAGCCGCAGTGCTGTTTATGAAAACCGCGCTCACACAGCCTCTTTATGAGCAGCTTTTATGGCTCTCGGGTTCATATTATATCAGCAAGGCTGTTCTTGCGGCGGCGGTTGCGGCGGCGGTTGTTGCCGTTGCACTCACACTGATGCTTAAAAATGCAGACAGCTTCGGCAGTTGGGCAAAGGTGCTTATCATACTGATTGTTGCGGAGCCTATGCTTCTTTCAGGCACAGTCAGCCTGTTTCATGCTGTTGCCGTTCTTATTACGGTTATCTGGGTTGCGGTTTGCCTCAAAGTTGAAAACAGAATTATTGCGGCGGCGGTTTCCGTTGTTGCAACGGCGGCAATGTCGTTCATTATGCCTTGCTCCGTTTTCAGCCTTATTCCGCTCGGCATTCTTGTTTTGCTTATCACAACAAAGAACGATACGCTTTCGGTCATTTTCACGCTTATCGGCTCTGCTGCATCGGTTGCAGCTTCGGTAATCGGCGTTCAGTTTTCGGAAGCTGAGTTAAGAACGCACTTTGGTCTTAACGGCATTTTTGAGCAATACGGCGGCAACGAAAGTCACCCCCTGAGCTTTGAGGGGCTGAATGCTGTTATGGATTTTGAACAGGCATCCAAGGCTGCTTTTGCTTCGCTTCCCGTTGCTATTTTTGCCGCGTGCATCGTTTACGGGGTTATCCGTTACAGCGATGCTCAAGAAATGAAAAAAACAGGCAGAAAACCTGCCGCTATCAAAAAGATTATTCCTGTTGCGCTCATTGTTTTGCCCTATGTGATTTCTGCTTTCGGTTCAATCATCTGCAACGGCAACGGCGCGCTGACGGTGTTTAACTTTGCTCCGCTTGTGATTATTCTTGCACTTGCCAAGGCGGGCAACAGGGCTGTTATTGATTCGCTTGAAAAGGTGAGCGCTTTTGCAAAGGCGCACCCTGTTATCAGCGTTATTGCGATTGTGTGGGTTGCTTCTTACACAATGGCTTTTGCGGACAACGGCAAAATTTTCACATATGCAACACAGTTCTTCCAGTAAGGTGAATTAAGGCTATGATTAAGATTGTTAAACCTGATTTTGTTTTTGAGGATGAGCGAGGCAGCCTTGTTCAGCTTGTGAGAGAGGGTTACAAACAGATTAACGTTGTTACGTCAAAAGCAGGCTTTGAAAGAGGCAGACATTACCACGCGCTCAACCGCGAGGGTTTCTACGTTGTTGAGGGTGCGTTCACTGTTGAAGCAAAGCTTGGCGGCAAAACGGAGCATTACGATTTCAAAAAAGGCGATATGTTCATTATTGAGCCAAACGTTATACACACCTTTGATTACCGTGAGGATTCAATTCTTGTGGCTTTTTATGACAGGGGAGTTGAGCTGCCTGACGGCACAAAGGATATTATTGCGGAGGTTGACGGCTGATGGAGGCAATTATTCTTGCCGGCGGATTCGGCACAAGGCTCAGACCGTGTGTTGATGATTTGCCCAAACCTCTTGCGCCTGTCGGCGGCAGACCGTTTATCGCTTATCTGCTGGATTACCTTGAAGCAAACGGCGTTTGCAGAGTGATAATTTCAACAGGCTATATGGCAGAAAAAATTGAGCAGGCTGTGGGCTCAAGCCACGGCGGAATGCGGGTTGAATACTGCAAGGAAGAAACACCGCTCGGCACGGGCGGAGCAATCAAAAAGGCGCTTGGTATGTGCAAAGAAGGCTGTGCGTTTGTTATTAACGGAGATACGTTTTATAACGTTGACCTCAAAAAGATGCAGACGGAGCACAATGCGCGGGGCACGGCGATAACCCTTGCGGCAAAAATGCTCGGTAACGTTGAGCGTTCAGGTTTTCTTGAAACAGAAAACGGCTTGCTCACGGGTTTTTGCGAAAAAGGCGCTTCCGGCGCAGGGCTTATCAACGGCGGCATATATTTGATAAACCGAAATGCGCTTGACTGCATAAACGAAGAAAAGTTTTCGTTTGAAAAGCAAGTGTTTGAAAAGCTCCTTGTGCCCGTAGGGGTGTTTGAGAGCGACACATATTTTATTGACATCGGCATACCTGAAGAGTTTGCAAGGGCAAACGCAGAAAAAGATTTGCTGGTTTTCGGAAGCAGGGGCGGCAACTGAGCCGATGCCCTGACCATCTTAAGCAGGTGTAATATGAAAAACATTTATTTTGTTCAGGTTGGATTTGCATTTGATAAATCCGTTTATTTGCCTTATGCAACGGGTACAATTGTTGCATATTGCAAAAGCAGACCTGAAATTGCAGCTGAATATGACTTCAAGGAGATTATATTCCGCCGTGACGATATTAACAAAATCGTTGACGGAATGCAGTCGCCTTATTTAGCTGCGTTTTCTACCTACGTATGGAACGTGGAATTCAACAAGGCTCTTGCAAAAGCCGTTAAAGAAAGATACCCCGAATGCATCATAGTTTTCGGCGGTCACAGCGTTTCAGACAGAATGGAGTTTCTTGACAAGGATTATATCGATATCCTTACTCTCGGCGAGGGCGAGGAGGTAACGGCAAACCTGCTCACAGCGCTGAAAGACGGCACTGACCTGAGCGACGTTTGCGGCATTGCGTTCAGAGATGATGACGGCAGCAAGATTCTGACCGCGCCCAATTGCCCCGAATCTGTGGAGGCTTATCCCTCACCTTATCTGACCGGCGTGTTTGATTCGATTATTGCCAAAAACCCTGACACAATGTTTGACACAATAATTGAAACAAACAGAGGTTGCCCTTATAACTGCAGCTATTGCGACTGGAGCAACCACAAAAAGCTCAGGCTTTTTCCGATGGAAAAGGTTAAGGGCGAGCTTAAGTGGCTCAGCGAGCATCAGATTGAATATTGCTTCTGTGCCGATGCAAACTTCGGTATGTTTGACAGAGACATTGAAATTGCCGAATACATTGTGGAGCTTAACAAAGCAACGGGCTTCCCAAAGGTTTTCAGACCTTGTTATGAGAAAAACAGCGCAGACAGAGTTTTCAGAATTTCCAAAACTCTCAATTCAAGAGGGCTCGATAAGGGCGCAACCATGGCTTACCAGACCCTTTGCGACGATGCGCTTAAAAATATCAACCGCAAAAATCTAACCATGGAGCATTTTTCTGATCTGATGGCAAGATACACCGAGGCAAAAATTCCCACCTATTCAGAGATTATTCTCGGTTTGCCTGGCGAAACTGCAGAGAGCTTCTGCCAGGGTCTTTGCAAGCTTCTCAGGGCAGGTCAGCATAATTCAATCAGCGTTTATTACTGCGAGCTGCTGCCCAACGCACCGATGTGCGAGCCTGATTATATGAAAAAATATCAGATTGAACCGATGAAGGTTCAGTTTAACCATATCCATTCCGCAACAGGCAAAAAGGATTCGATTCCCGAATATTCTTACCTTGTGCGCTCCACAAGCACTCTTCCGCGTGACGGTTGGGTTTATGCAAACCTGTTTTCAATCTGTCTGCAGTGCTTCCACAGCCTTGGTCTGTTGCGCTATTTTGCAATTTACGCTTATTATGAGTTGGGCGTGGATTATTATGATTTTTACAGCTCTTTGCTTGACTATTGCCTTGCCGACGACGGTATGGCGGGCAAACTTTTCAGAGAAATCAAGCGCAAGCTTGACGGTTCGCTTGAGGGTGAATGGAACCACAGCAACCCCGTTTTCGGCAACGTTACCTGGTTCTTTGAAGAGGGTCTTTACCTTGAATTCCTTTATAATTTTGATGAATTCAGAAAGCTTGCGGAAGGCTTTGTGAAGCCGATGGTTAAAGATGCTGAAGTTTATGAAGATTTGCTCAGCTTCCAGCTGGGTGTTGTGAAACGCCCGTTTGAAAGCGGCAAGAGCTTTGAATGCGGCTATGATTTTGCGGCGTATTTCAGAAACATCGGCGCAAACAAAGACACAAAGCTTTGCAAAAAGAACGTTAAGTTTGATTTTGAAGCCGCAAAAGAATATGCCGATTGGCCGACCTTTGCAAAAGAGGTTGTATGGTACGGCAGGCGTAAAGGCGCAACCCTTTACAGTGTGAACGGATAATTCTGAAAGGTCAGTGAATTTTTTGAAACGCAAAATTTATTTTTTGCAGGTTAACTATGCTTACGGCAAATCTGCTCACCTGCCTTATACAGCAGGTCAGATTCTGGCATATGCCTTTGCAGATAAAGACATAAAAGAAAACTATTGTTTTGAAAAAATATTTTTCCTCCGCGAGAACATTGATTCTTTGCTGGGTAAGATTGAAAACCCGAGCGTTGTTGCTTTTTCAACGTATTTATGGAATGCAAACTTCAACAAAGAGGTTGCAAGGCGGATAAAAGAAAAATATCCCGATTGCGCAATTATTTTTGGCGGCCATCACGTGGCACCCGGCGGCGGAATGCTTGAGGAATGCCCTTATATTGACTATTTGCTTCACGGTGAGGGCGAGGTTATTTTCAGGCGTTTGCTTCGCGCGCTTATCGGGCTTGATGAAGCAGAAACAATCCCCGGCATCTCAATGCGCACGGCAGAAGGAATAATCACAAACCCGGAGATGGTTTCAGCTGAATGCGATTTTCCGTCGCCTTACATTGAAGGGTATTTTGACGCTATTCTCAAAGAAAACCCTGATATGGAGTTTATGGCACTCATTGAAACCTCAAGAGGCTGTCCCAATTCCTGCGCATACTGTGACTGGGCAAGCATGAAATCCAAAATACGCAAGTTTCCGATTGAAAGAGTTTATGCAGAGGTTGATTGGCTCAGCGAGCATAAGGTTTACGGCTTGGGTATGGCGGATTCAAACTTCGGTATGTTTGAGCGTGACCTTGAAATCACAGAAAAAATTATTGAGAATAACAGACTCACGGGTTACCCCGTCAAGCTGCAGACGTCATATGAAAAAAACAGCAGCAAAAGAGTTTTTGATATCGGCTCGCGGCTTGAAAAAAGCGGCATGAGCAAGGGCATAACCCTCTCGTTTCAGACTATGACGGAAGAAGTGCTCAAAAACATCGGCAGGCAGAATATCAGCCTGAGCTTTTTCTCTGAATTGATGGATTTATATAATGAGGCAGGTATTGCAACTTACACTGAACTCATTCTCGGTTTGCCGGGCGAAACGGTGGACAGCATCGTGGATTCGCTTGATAAACTGCTTGTGCTTGGCCAGCACAACTCAATTTACGTGCATAACTGCGAGTGGTTGCCCTGCGCAATTATGGGTCAGCCTGATTATAACGAAAAATTCAAAATTAAAAAGAGTGTTATTCCTCTCAACCAGCCTCACCGCTGTATTAACGACACTGACGAGGTGCAGGAATATTCATCAATCGTTACTTCAACCTATTCGATGACGGAAAACGATTGGAAAAAGATGAACATTATCTCGGCGACCGTTCAGGGTTGCCACCATATGGGCATTCTGCAGTTTTTTGCGCTCTATCTTTATAACGAGGGCTTGAGCAGCTATAAAAACTTCTATTGCTCGTTTGTTGATTATTTTTATTCACGCCCTCAAACCGTTGCAGGCAGAGCGTTGCATCAGATTGAAAATCAGCTTGATGAAGTGCTTGCAGGTAAAGGTACGCTCGGCTTGAGCGACGCGCGTTTTGGCGAAATTGTGTGGACTTTTGAAGAATACCTTTTCCTTTGTCTCAGCTATGAGTCGGATGATTTTTATGCCGAGGCCGTACCTTTTTTGAAAGGTTTCGGGTTTGGTGATGAAATATTTACGCAACTTATGCGTTTTCAGCAAAAAATAACCAAGCAGCCCTTTATTGGCGCGTTTGAGTTTGAATGCGGATATGATTTTATTGATTATTTCAAAAAGATAA
>JAZNDY010000428.1:0-7698 GCA_045588295.1 Acutalibacteraceae bacterium | reverse complement strand
TGCCGCAAGTGAAAGTGTGGCGCACGATTGCGTCTTCAGCACCAAAAGCTTCGGCATAAATTCTGTCAAGCTTTTCTCTGCCTCTGTCACCGTAACCGTAACCCGTTGTGCCTGAAAAATCAGCCTCACAAACGTTGTTGTTTATGAAAGCGGCAAGAACCTTCTGCTGGTTGTATTCCGTTATTTCTTCAATTTCTTCAAATATTGCGATTGCTTTTGCAAGAGCTTTTTTTGAAGCATCTTTTATTTTTTCGTCAAAAGTAAAAAACTCTTTTTTCATTTCGATACCTTATCTTTTATAAATTCTGTTCAGCTTTTTGAAAAACTCTATGTCAGCATTCATAAGCTGGTCTTTGGTAACTCTGTAACTCCAGTTGCCCTCGGCAACGCCGGGTGTGTTGATTCGGGTGTCGGAACCGTACATAAGAAAATCCTGAACGGGGATAATCGCAACGTCACTCACGCTCGCAAAAATCTGGCGAAGAAGCAGGGGAGTTGCACCGCCCCAGTCACCGCCGCCAAAACCGCAATAATCAAGCGTTCTGGCTCTTACGGCATCGTCGCTTTCCCAAAGATAGCCAAAGAGTGTGTTGTTATCATGCGTGCCGGAATATGCAACGGAATTTTTTATGTAATTATGCGGCGCGTGAATGCTGTTACCGTCGTCAAGAAAACCAAACTGGAAGATTCTCATTCCCGGGAAGCCGCTTTCGTTAACAAGCTCACGCACTCCTTGCGTAATGTCGCCAAGGTCTTCTGCAATAATCAGCTTATCTTCGTTGCCTTTTTTGATGGCGTTCACAAAATCAATGCCCGGGCCCTTGACCCAAACGCCGTTTCTTGCTGTGGTTTCTTCAGCACCGACAGACCAATATGATTCAATCGCCCTGAAATGGTCAATTCTTACGCCGTCAAACATGGTAAGAGCGTGGTTAATGCGCTCACGCCACCAACCGTAATTATCCTTTTTGAGTTCGTCCCAATCATAAAGGGGGTTGCCCCAGAGCTGACCGTCCTTTGCAAAATAATCGGGCGGAACGCCTGAAACTCTTGAGGGGTAGCCTTTTTCGTTAACCTGAAACAGGCTTTTGTTTTCCCAAACGTCACAGCTGTCATCAGAAACGTAAATGGGAATATCGCCTATGATGCTCACGCCTTTTGAGTTTGCGTATTCTTTGATTTTTGCCCACTGAGTGAAAAATTCATACTGAATAAACTGCCACATACCGAGTGTTTCGGTGTCTGTAATTTCATCAGACTCCCACTCCTGCCAGGGCTTGTTGCCGTTTTGCTCGCGCAAGGTCATAAATCTGCAAAACGCCTCAAGGCGGGGATTGGCTTGAATAAAAGCTTCTGCATCAGCCGTATTTTGGCAATTTTTATATGCTTTGCGGAGCAATTCAAGTCTTTCTGAGCCAAGACGTTTGTATTCTGCGGAGTAGGGTGTGTTTTGTTTGCATTGCGCAAGGTCTTTTTTGGTGATATATCCTTTTTCAAACAAAATCTCGGGGTCAACAAAATATGGGTTACCGCCGAAGGCAGAAAAGGATTTATATGGCGAATTGTATTCGTCTGTTACGGTGAATGGCAAAACCTGCCACAGCGAAAAACCGCAATCAACAAGCAAATCAATAAATTCAAATGCGTTTTTGCCGAAAGTGCCGATGGAATAATCACCGTAAAGTGAAGATATGTGCATCAGCATTCCGCTTTGTCTTTTCATAAAAAAAGCACTCCAATAATAAATATTAAAAAGCATTATACCATATTATATGGCGAAAATAAAGTTATTTTCAAGAAAAACTTGATATTTTTGCCGATTGATATTAGAATATATATATTGCCTTCAGAAAACGGTAAAAAAATTCTTTTTAAGCGGCAAAAAACAGCCGAATAAAAGAAAAAACAGCCTGTTATTTGCGATAATATATGTAAAGCCAAACAGCTTTACACACTGTCTGTCGGCTGGCAGGATTGCCCTTGAATGCAAAAAATATTTTGATACGCCGAAATGCAAGAAACAACGGTGTTGTGCTGAAAAAACAAAATAAAACGTTATGTAAACTTTGGTTTACATAACGCCAAAACCGTTGATAAATAAGAACTTTTATAAAGGAAAATGATAAAAATGTTAAAACCTTCAAACCCGGAATTAAGAGAAGCATATGAGCGATTATACCACGAAACACCCCTTGGTTACTATAATTGCGGCAGACTTTGTGACGGCCTTTGCTGCAGAGGTGACTGTAAAGGTATGTGGCTTTACCCATACGAAGAAGAGCTGTTTGCCGAAAAAGAAGGCTTTGAGGTGTGCGAAACAGAGGGGAACTACGGTTATCCCATGGTAATCTGCTCGGGAGAGTGCAACAGAGCGGAAAGACCGCTTGCTTGCAGAATATTTCCTCTCTTTCCTTTGGTGCTTGAAGAAAACGGCAAGGTAACAATAAAAGTTATCCGTGACCCCAGAGCTTCAATGTGCCCCATTATCCGCTCTTCCAAACAGCTTGACCCTTCATTTGTGCGTCAGGTGCGTATGGCGGCGCGCTATCTTATCAGGGATGAGAAAATTTTTGACTATATGAAAAACGTGAGCCTTGAATTGCTTGAAATTATTGAGCTTCAGGCAAGGCTTGCGTCGGAGGATTCTGAATGAAAAGAAAAATCGCGCTTTTACTTATAGTTTCAATGCTTGCGTTGATGCTGTGCGGCTGCAGAGTCAATAGCGTCGGCACGCTTGCGGCAGACGTGATTGGTGATGACATAACTGCTGAAAGTTTTGATTTTGAAGCTGCCGCAATCAAGCTCAGCGAAGCTTCGGGTAAAGCTGTAACCGTTGATATGCTTAAGAATATCGGCTATGAGAAATCCTCACGCCTTGTTAATGCTGTTGATTCGGGCGAATACTCGGCAATGAGCTGGCTTCAGATTACGGGATACTCTCTGCTTGCAACCATTGATATTTCAAGCGGTGAAGTTTTGCCTGAAAACGTCAGGGATTTCGGCTTTAACGGCAAGGATTATTTTGACGTTTCGTTTGTTGGTGACGTGCTTTATGACCCCGATTATTCGCCGATGGTTCACGCTTCGCAGGTTGGCGGAGTGCTTGAAACAATTGACAAAGAGGTTGTTGACCGCCTTACTCAGAGCGACGTTACCTTGATAAACAATGAGTTTTCCATTGGTACGCGCGGAACACCTTTGAGCGGCAAGACATGGACTTTTCAGGCTGAGCCTGAAAGCATACAGATTCATAAATCACTTGGCGCAGACATAGTTTCTCTTGCCAATAACCACGTTTATGATTACGGCAAAACAGGCTTTGTTGATACCCTTGACCATCTTGAAGCCGCAGGTATGCCTTACGTTGGCGCAGGCAGAAACCTTGAAGAAGCAAAAACAGCGCAGTATTTTATTGTTAACGGCATCAAAATCGGTGTTATTGCCGCCAGCAGGGCAGAAAAGGTTTATTTTACCCCTGTTGCAACTGAAGATTCACCCGGCATTATGGGGACGTATGAAAGCGCCGAATTCCTTGATGCCATTAAGGAAGCCGACGCTCAGTGTGATATTCTTATTGCTTACGTTCATTGGGGAACAGAAAAATCGGTTAAACTTGAGACTGCGCAGAAAAATATGGCGCGGGAATATATCGATGCAGGCGTTGATGCCGTTGTGGGCGGCCACACACATTGCCTGCAAGGTATGGAATTTTATAACGGCAAACCGATTATTTACAGCCTGGGCAATTTCTGGTTTGCAAGCTATACGGTTGACACAACCGTTCTTACCTTGCGCATTAACGCTAATATGGACGTCACAACAATGGTTATGCCTCTTGTGCATAAAAACTGCGAGGTTTATTATCTCAGCGACTATGCTGAACGCAGAAACTTCTTCAATAAGTTGGAAAATTACGAACCTCAGGGCGTATCCATTCTCGATGACGGAACGGTTTTGCCGTCATAATATTTATAGAAACATTATATTATATGCCTTTCCACAAAAAACGGCTCATATCAACTCTGCCGTCATCAAGGAATTCAACGCCTTCTTCAGCCAGAAGTTGGCGTTGCATATTTTCACCGCCAAAAGCAAAAGCCTTTGAAACTTCGCCGTTTTTGGTCACAACTCTGTGGCAGGGGATAACTCCGGGTTGGGGGTTAACGTGCAACGCGTAGCCAACAACTCTGGCAAGGCGCGGGTTGCCTGCGAGCAACGCAACCAGTCCGTATGTGGCAACTTTACCCTTTGGAATGGTTTTAACAACCTCATAAATTCTTTCAAAAGTGTTCAAATAATCACCTTTATGTATTGTTTTATATTACATTACATTAATGTATTACATCAATTATATCACTTAAATTAACCAAACTCAACAGGAAGGTGTTGCTATGAAATATACTCATATCATCTGGGATTGGAACGGAACTTTGCTTGACGATATCGGTGCATCTCTTGCAAGCGTTAACGATATGCTTGCCAAAAGAGGGGAGCCGCCGATGGATATTAACCGCTATAAAGAGTGCATCGGAACGCCTATTATCCGCTTTTATGAGCAGGTTTTCGACCTCTCAAAAGAGGATTATTCCGCTATTCTGGCTGAATATAATGCAGGATATATGTATCATTTAAAGGATTGCGCACTCACAGACGGTGCGGTTGAAGCCGTTGAAATTTTTGCAGCCACAGGCGTTCATCAGGCAATAGTTTCGTCGTCAAACAATGCTCAATTATGCGAAAACGCCAAGAAATACGGTGTTTATGATAAGTTTGAAGCGGTGCTCGGAGCAGCCGATTTCAAGGCGGATTCCAAGATAGAAAGAGCGCGTAATTACCTTGCCCAAAGCTCTGAAAAAGGTGCGGTTCTGGTGGTTGGTGACCTTGCACACGATGCTGAAATGGCAGCCGAAATCGGTGCCGATTGCGTGCTTTTAACGAGCGGTCACGAACATCCTGACAGGTTAAAAAGGGCAGGGGTGGCAATTTTTGACAAAATTGAAGAGCTGATTTCCTTTGTTCAAAACTGACAAAACAGCTAAAAAAACCTTGTAAATTATAAACAAAAAACCGTCTTGTTAATAAATTGTTCACAAAATATTTACTAAACGTTCAAAAAGTCGTAGACAGTGCGTAAAATCTTCTTTATAAATTAAAAGCGTAATATATGGCATAATCTTATGCCTACCCCTCAAACGGGGGTTACAGCGGTTTAACCGCAATCACTATGGAGGTGTAAAAACATGAAAAAAGCAAAAAGACTTTTGGCAGTGCTTATGGCAGCTCTTGTTATTATGTCGGCAGCTTTCCTGCCCGCATATGCAAAGATGCTCCCCGGTAATGCCTACACAGTCCCCAAAGTTGCTTCAAACCAGAAGTTCTACTTCACTGCTGACCAGGGCGCCGGCTGGCTCCTTGATATGCTTGACGAACTTCTCGCAGAGGAAAACCTCAAATTTGACCTGCTCGATTTGACAGGTATGGCCGCTAGCACTTTCAAATTCGCCGGTGTTAACCTTGAAGACATCGATTGGACTATTGACCTTACCTCAATCGACCGTGCCATCGTGACGCTCGACCTTGCTCTTTCAGAGCTTGACGGTGCGTGGCTCGGCTCTCTTGCATCAGGTCTCGGTCTTCTTGGTGACCTTCTTAAGGCTAAGGGTCTTGAAGGTGCCCACGAAACACTTGACCACAGAATGCAGAGAGGTAAGAGATCTGAAAACTATTCAGGCGGTGTCAACGACCTTGATATTCTCTTGATGCTCGTTAACTGGCTTGATGTTGAGCTTAAAACAGCCGCAATGAACATCGTTGCAGGTACTTTTGATTTCGGTCTTCTTGAAGATATCCTTCCTGAAATGATTTCAGACCTTCCCGGTTTCCTTAAGCTCACAATTTATCAGCTCCTTGCTGACGAAGACGCTGAAGCTCTTCCCACAAACTCAGCAACTCCCATTGACGATGCTCTTCAGAATCTCATCAACTGGGCGCTCATCACAGGCACAAACGAAGAAGTCGGCGGTATGAACTCACTTCTCGGCCCCGATGCAGAGCCTTTCCTTCCTGCAATTGCTGACCAGCCCGGTGCTGCAAACATCAAGGGCGTTGCAATTAAGGTTGACAGAGACGGTGACGGCGTTCTTGAAGACAAAACAATGAGCTTCTATCAGCTTGTTGCCAACGCTCTTCAGGCTCTTCTTTCCGGTATGCTTGCTCCCATGCTTGGCGGCGTTATCGCTGACCTTGTAGGCGTTGAAATCACAGAGCAGTATCCCGAAGGCGACCCTGCACTTCTTCAGGATATGATGTTCAACACCATCCTCGGTGCTGTTGAATCACTTGCAGAGCAGAATGGTGCTCCCGACCTTGAATATACTGAAGAACAGAACGCAACTCCCATGGGCAAGATTAACGCTCTTATGGACTGGTTCTTCGTTAAAGGCGGTATGGATACATTCATCAATATTGACTTCTGGGGTATCGAAATCACCGATAACTTCATGTCACTCCTTGGTGACCTTGCCCGTCTTGCTATTAACCTTCTTCCCGGCCTTATCGGCGGCGACCTCTTTGAAGGCGCAGAAGAACTTGCATACACAGCAGATGAACTTAACGCAGTTCGTTATTACAAAGCAAACTCACAGGGTCAGTACGTAACCTGTGATATGACAGATGAAGAAGCTATCGGCGAAACATACTTAACATATGAAGCAGGCGAACTTCTTTACGCTGTTGAATGGGATCCCGACACAGGCATTCCCACAGCTTATAACTATCTCTCAAACAGCAAGCCTGTTAACACTGTTGACAAAACAGCTTCTGACTACAGAAACATTTCTCTTATCAGATCAAACTACGTTATCACAAAGGACCAGGTTTTCGCTTGCCTTATCAAGATGCTCCTTAACGGCCTCATCGACGGTTGCTACTGGCCTGAGTGGACAACAGACATTCCCTCGGTTCTTGCATACGGTGTTGCAGCTATCGCAGCTCCCGTTGTTCCCGAAAACAACTACTACGAGCGTCTCGATGCATGGCACGAGCTTGAAGCAACAGGCGCAGCCGCTGTTTCAAATTCAATCATCCTTGCTGACGGTGAAGAAATCGAAGCTCTTCCCTACACAACAGTAAAGAGCATCCCCATCAAGGATATGAGCGGTAACGTAACTGAATACAGATCGGTTGTTGTTCCCACTGCAGCTCTCAACATCCTTGCTTCATTCGGTGCAAAGAGACTTAACGGTGTTTTCCACTTTGACTCTGATGCTGAACATTTCACAACCAACACTACTCTTGAGCAGTTTGCTACCGAGTTCTTCATCTGGGCTGTTAACCAGTATATGCCCATGTTCACAGGCGTATGGAATCCAAGCACCAAGAAGTATGAGCCTGAAATTTCAAGCAGCACATACAAGTCAACAGGTGTATTTGCTGATATCGCTACAACCGCAATCAATTCGGTTTACAGCGATTTCACAACAAGAACAATCAAAGACTCAGCTAACTGGGATGTTGTTTACGAGCTTCTTGACGGAACACTCTTCAAGCTTCTTCCCACATCATGGCTGCCCGATATCAACGGCACCGCACAGTTCATCAACGACTGGCTCTTCGGCAATCTCATTAACTTTGACCTTCAGGGTATCCTCGGTCTTCTCACAGTTAATACCAACCCCGATGCAGAGCTTAACAAGTCTG
>JAZNDY010000427.1:0-2895 GCA_045588295.1 Acutalibacteraceae bacterium | reverse complement strand
GCCGCCATTTTGCCGAGCTTGTGCCCGACGTTACGGGTGTTCTGAGCCAGAGCATAAACTGCATTGCTATTGACGGACTCGGTCATCTCTGGGTCGGCTCCGATGAAGGTCTTAACATCTATGACGGCAAGAATTATTGGTTTAACGGCAACGACCTTTATTCCGTGCCTGCAGGCGCTTTCAACGATATGTACTTTGCCGCTGACGGTAAAAAGTATTTTGCAACAAACACAGGTGTTGTTACGCTGATTGAGGGCAAGATTTCATATTTTTCATACGGCGTGTGGCTTATGAACCCCAAAGTAACCAAAATCACCGTATCTGATAACGGAACAATTGCAGCCGTTACTCCTGACGGCATCAGCCTGATTACATATGAATATATGACCCTTGAGCAGAAAGCTGACCATTATGACGCCTATGCTGAAAAATACTTCACACGCAACGAGGGTTATCAGGTATCAAGAAAGCTGCGTAAATACGGTGATATGGATTCAGGCTGGCTTCCCAACTCTGATAACGACGGTCTTTTTACGGGCGTTTACTGCGCAAGCCAGTGCTTCCGCTACGCCGTTACAGGTGATGAAAAAGCAAAAGCCAACGCAAAAAGAGCAGTTGAAGCAATGATTAAGCTCACGGAAATCACAGGCAAACCCGGCTTCACCGCAAGAGCAACAAGGCACTCATATGAAGAAAACTTCGGCACAGGCAACAGGGAAGAATGGCATATCTGCGAAGATAACCCTGATATGGAATGGCTTGGCGAAACTTCAAGTGACGAGATGACGGGTCACTATTTTGCATACGGCATATATTTTGACCTTGTTGCAGATGAAGCTGAAAAGAAAAAGATTGCACAGGTTGTTAAAACAATCACTGACCATATTATTGATAATAACTTCCACCTGACAGACGTTGACGGCGTGCCCACAACCTGGGCAAACTGGGAGCCCGACCTGCTTAACAACGATGACAGATGGTTTTATGAAAGAGGCACAAACTCACTTGAGATTCTTTCATTTCTCAAAACAACCTATCACGTTACAGGCGAAGAAAAATATAACGACGTTTATAAAATGCTGATCAAAAAGCATCACTACGCAATGAACTGCATGCAGTATAAATATGAAGATGCTCACCTTGCTCACATTGACGATCAGCTTGACTTTGTTAACATTTATCCCCTTATTGTTTATACAGACAGTGAAGCGGAAAAAGAGATTTTCAAGATGGGTCTTACCCACCATTGGGAATATGAAAGAGTTGAACGTTCACCGATGTTCAACATCATTTACGGTGCGCTCACAAGCAACAGCTGTGACCTTGAGTTTGCCGCCAAATCACTTTCAGAAATGAACCTTGACCTTATCAGATGGCCTGTTTATAACAGCCACAGAAAAGATATTGTCTGGGATAATGAGCAGGACGGTATGGGCGTGCCTCCTCAGCTCAAATATGCGCTTGAATATTCTGCAAGAGTTCTTTCACACTATGACGGCAACCAGCTTGTTTGCGACTCAGGCGCAGAAAGATTCATTGAAATCAACACAAAGCTTGTTAACCGCACAGCAACTCTGCCCGGCACTGCAGGCGCAAACGGAATGAAAGCCATGATGCCCTATATCTATCTGCTTCCCTATTGGATGGGCAGATATTACGGCCTGCTGGGTGACTGATAAGAGGTTTTTTTATGGCATCAATATTTCTGTTTATAAAAAATATTTATCACGGCGTTGTTTCCGTGTTTATGCTCATACCCATTCTGCTCACAATGGGCAATGCAGGCAACCCCGACACACCGGTTGAGCAATATCCCGACTCAACCAATCCGTATATCAGAGAGTATCTTGACCCCGATATTGCCGCACACCGTTCCGGTGCCGGCATCGCGCCCGAAAACACACTTATGGCGTTTGAAAACATTGTTGAACAAGACACTGCAAACTGCGTTGATATGCTTGAATTTGACGTTCAGATAACTGCTGACGGTGAATTGGTTTTGCAACATAACAAGACATATGACAGCACTTCAAATGCGGTTGAAGCATTCGGCAAAGAAGACGTTTATGTTTCTGCGATAACTTTTGAAGATGCACAGGTGCTCAATCTGGGCGAAAACTTCAAAGGCAACGGTGATTATCCTTACAGAGGTTTAAGAGGCGAAAATATTCCGTATAATCTCAGGGTTGTTAAGTGCGAAACGGTTATTGATTACGTTGAGGCAAACTGCGGCAGCAAAAAATACAGCTATGATATAGAAATAAAAAGCACAGGCATCAACGGCAAAAAAGCTGTTGACAGGCTCTATGAAATCATAACCGAGCGCGGTCTTCAAGACAGAATTATCTGGTCTACCTTTGCACCTGACGTTTCGGGATATATGAAGAAGAATTATCCCGAAATATCGCGCACAGCCGATGCAATAGAGGCAATTCAATTTTATTTTTATTTCAGAAACGGTTGGGATTTGCAGGACGTTAACCCCACCTACGTTGCCCTGCAGATACCTTATGGCTCAAGTGCCTTTGATAACTTAATTAACCTCGGCACAAAAGAAATGATAAACTATGCACACTCGTACAATATTGCACTTCAGTACTGGACAATCAATAACGAAGAGGACATCGTGCACCTTACGAAAAACGGAGCCGATTGTATTATGACAGACTATCCGCAATTGGCAAACGAAGCAATCGCATCCTGCAGATAGCTAATCGGAGGGTAGTATATGAACCTTGATTTAATAACAAGATTTGATCACATGTTTCTGGATTATGCTTGTTCGGAAAATTTACTTGCATTGAGTGCGGAAAGAAAAATATATCTGTACCGTTTGGATGAAAATGCAAAGTTCAGTCTGATTGACAGCTTTTCTTTTCGGAATGCTGACGGACT
>JAZNDY010000426.1:0-1876 GCA_045588295.1 Acutalibacteraceae bacterium | reverse complement strand
GACGACTTCGACCAGAGAGTTATGGACTGGATGGTAAATGAATACAAGGCATCAAGCGGCATTGACCTTCGTGCAGACAAGATGGCAATGCAGAGACTTAAGGAAGCTGCAGAAAAGGCAAAGATTGAGCTTTCAGGCGTAACAACCTCAAACATCAGTCTTCCCTTCATCACAGCTGATGCAACAGGTCCCAAGCACCTTGAAATGACTCTCACAAGAGCAAAGTTCAACGAACTCACAGCAGACCTCGTTGAAGCAACAATGGGTCCCGTTCGCCAGGCAATGAGCGATTCAGGTCTCAACACAAGCGAAATCAACAAGGTTCTTATGGTTGGCGGTTCTTCAAGAATTCCCGCTGTTCAGGAAGCTATCAAAAAGTATCTTGGCGCAGAACCCTTCAAGGGCATCAACCCTGATGAATGCGTTGCTATCGGTGCTGCAATTCAGGGCGGCGTTCTCGGCGGCGAAGTTAAGGGTCTCCTTCTTCTCGACGTTACTCCGCTTTCACTCGGCATTGAAACAATGGGCGGTATCAACACAAAGATTATTGACAGAAACACAACCATCCCCGTTAAGAAGAGCCAGATCTTCTCAACCGCAGCTGATAACCAGCCTTCAGTTGAGGTTCACGTTCTTCAGGGTGAAAGAGAATTTGCAAGAGATAACAAAACTCTCGGCGTGTTCCATCTTGACGGCATTATGCCCGCTCGCAGAGGTGTTCCCCAGATTGAAGTAACCTTTGATATCGACGCAAACGGCATCGTTCACGTTTCAGCAAAGGACCTCGGCACACAGAAGGAGCAGTCAATCTCCATCACAGCTTCAACCAATATGTCCAAGGAAGACATTGAAAAGGCTGTTCAGGAAGCAGAAAGATTTGCTCAGGAAGATAAGCAGCGCCGTGAAGAGGTTGACACACGCAACAACGCTGACCAGATGGTTTACCAGTGCGAAAAGCTTCTTAACGAAGAAGGCGATAAGTTCAGCGATGACGATAAGTCAGCTCTCAACGAAAAGATTGATGCTCTTAAGGAAGCTCTTAAGGGTGAAGATATCAACCTCATCAAAAACCGTCAGGAAGAGCTTACCTCAAAGTTCTATGAGGTTTCAGAAAAGCTTTATAAAGCAGCTCAGGGTGCAGCTCAGGAACAGGGCGGCGCAGGCTTTGACGGCTCACAGGGTTATACCGACACAGGCTACACAGACGCAAACTACACTGATTATACAGACAATAACTGATAAAAGTTAAGCGCAGGGCGGATTATTCCGCCCTTGACTGCTGATTAAGTTATCTTTCGTCGTCAGCCAATCCGGCTATCTTTATGGTAAGGAGACAGCTCCCTTGGATAATAAAAGAGATTATTACGAGGTCCTCGGCGTTCAAAAAGGTGCGAGCGAGGAAGAAATAAAAAAAGCATACAGAAAAAAGGCAAAAGAATATCACCCCGACCTTAACCCCGGCGATACCTCTGCGGAAGCAAAGTTTAAAGAGGCAAACGAGGCTTACGAAGTGCTCTCTGATAACCAGAAGAGGGAGCGCTATGACCGTTTCGGCCATGCAGGCGTTGACCCCAATTACGGTGCAGGCGGCGGCAACGGTTTTGGCGGCGGCGGTTTTGAATTTGACCTTGGTGACCTTTTCGGCTCGTTCTTTGGCGGCGGCTTCGGCGGCGGCAGACAGTCCAACCCCAACGCTCCCAGAAAGGGCGATGATATTCAGACAAGGGTTTCCGTTTCGTTTGAAGAAGCGGCAATGGGCTGCAAGAGAACGGTTGAGGTTAACCGCGTTGATACCTGCCCCGATTGCGGCGGCTCAGGCGCAAGACCCGGCACAAGCCCCAAAACCTGCCCCGATTGCGGCGGCAGAGGGTATGTT
>JAZNDY010000425.1:0-5889 GCA_045588295.1 Acutalibacteraceae bacterium | reverse complement strand
CTTGAAATTAACAAGTGTAGGGCGGCTTGCCCACAAGCCGCCGCAGGCGTTGCATAATGATTTAAATCGGCGGGATGAGGGCATCCCGCCCTACATTGCATATAGCAGTAAGTTTCCTGTGATAATACAGCCAACCTTTTTGGCTCCCTTTGAAGGGAGCTGTCACGGAGGGACTGAGGGTTGTAAGAAAAGTGTTTAATTGCCTGGCTTGTTTGTCATCGCGAAAACAAGCTCGCCGCCGCCCATAAGCTGCTCGTGGGTAACGTAGCAACCGTCAAGAGCAACACCGTTGAGCGTTACGGAGCTTACGTAAACGTTCTTTTCGCTCTGGTTACTTGCTGTGATTTTAAGAGTTTTGCCGTTTGAAAGCGTGATTTCGGCTGAATCAACGTTGGGCGAGCCGATCCAGTATTTATCCGTGCCTGCAAGGGGATAGAAACCCATTGCAGAGAAAACGTACCAGGAGCTTAAAGTGCCGCCGTCGTCGTTGCCGTCAAGGCCGTTGATATCGGTGCTGAAGCGGTTTGCCAACGTCCAACGCACCCACTTTTGTGTTAAGTCGGGTCTGCCGGCATTTGCAAAAAGGTAGGGCGTGTGAATATCGTGCTGGTTGCCGACCCAGAAGCCGTGGCCGGGGTCAATTGCCGCTCTTGTGAGAGAAGCATCTTTCATAAAGTCATCAAGCTCGCTGACGAAATATTCTTCAGAGCCGAAAAGCTCTATCATACCGTCAATATCCTGCAGGGCGTTCCAGCGCCACTGCCTTGCACTGCCTTCGCAATAAGCGTCGGCAAACTTCTTAATCATAACTGCGTCATAGAAAGATGTGATATAGGGGCTGAAATTCCAGACGAAAGTGCCGTCTGCGTTTCTTGCCTGGAAATATTTTGTTTCGGGGTTGAAAACATTTTTATAATACATTGCCTTTGCACCGTAGATTTCAGCTTCTTCGGTTTTGCCGAGTGCAAGTGCAAGGTTTGCGATTGCGGCATCTTCCCACGAATATTCAACCGTTTTTGCAACGGTTCTGTCTGCGCCCTCTGCGTCATACGGAACGTAGCCGTATTCGTTATATTCATTAACCCAACCTCTGCCTGATTTGTTTGTGGGGTTATCGGATGAATACTTCATTGCTTCATAGGCTGTTTCAACGTCGAAATCCGTTATGCCTTTGAGATAGCTTTCGGCAACAACAATGCTTGCGTTATCGCCAAACATTGAGCCTGAATAGCCTGCGCCCATAGGCCATCTGGGCAGAACGCCTGCGCCTTGCTCAGACATTGTGACAAGGCTGTTAAGGCAGTCAATCTGAATATCCTGCCTGATGAGCGTATAAAGCGGATGAGTTGTGCGGCAGGTATCCCAGAGTGACATATCGGTTCTGTATGTGAAACCGTCTGCCACGTGAACCTGCTTATCAAAGCCAAGGTATTCGCCGTTAACGTCAGTGAAGTTTGTGGGCATTATCATGCTGTGATAAAGCGCGGTGTAGAAGTTTGTTTTGATATCATCGTTGCCGTCAACTTTGATAACGGAAAGAGCTTCTTCCCAATCAGCGGCGGCATTTTTGCGCACACCGTCAAAATTAAGGTTGCCTGCCTCTGCTTCAAGGTTGAGAAGAGCGTTTTCTTCGCTCACGTAGCTGATGCCGACTTTTATTTCAACGTTGCTGTTGTTGAGGTTACCGAAGTTGAGGTCAATGCCGCCGTCGGTTATCTCATAAGACTCAACGCTTTTGCTTGTTTTTGCCGCAAAGTATGCAGGCAGGCCGTCATATCTGCCTGCGAAGTTACCCCAAAGCAAGCAGCCGCCTGTGATGACGCCGCTTTCTTCGTCATATTTTGTATAAGCGTTGGCTGAAGTGCGGTTGCCTGCGGCACTTGTGGCATCAATATAAAGGTGGGCATCGTCTGTGGTGTAGAAGCTGTAGCGGTGAATACCTGTGTGGATATCCGCTGTCATTTCTGCAAGGCAACCGACAGAGGGCAGATAAACCGCATAGTAGCCGGGCAGGGCTTTTTCGTTTGCGTGCGAATAAGGCATAACCGCTGCGCCGCCTTTGCCGGTGGAGGGCGTGATTCTGAAATTGCAGTAATCCTCAGAGCCTGTGCCTGAAAGCCTTGAGTGGCTGAATCCCTTGATATGGCCGTGCTCATAGTAATAACCTGAGGTGTTTGTTTTAACTATGTATGCGCCGCCTGCAAAGCAGGTGTCAGGGCCGAGGCGCACTGAACCGAAAGGAACTGTGGCGGCAGGGCTGAGCATACCGCAAGTCCAGGGAGTGCCGCCTGTGCCGATGAACGGGTCAACAAACTGACCGTATTCACCCTCGGGGATTTCAGGCATTTCTATTTTGCGGACGTTGACTCCGCCGAAAATGCCTGCAAAAAGAGTTTCAATTGAGAGAAAGAACGCCACTATAATTCTGATAATAGGCCACATAATATTTCTCCTTTTGATATTATTATGTTTTAAATATAGAGCAGATTGGCATAAAAGTCAAGAACGGGCAGCGCAAGGATTCAATTTATTCTTGAAGATTGATGCCTGAATATATATAATGAAAATATATTAAGGGTTAAACGGAGGATTCGGGATGCTTTGGAACGGCTTTGAATGCAAAGAATTTGAATTTGAAAAATACGCGGCAAAGGTTATTTTGCCGAAAAACCACACCGTCAAAAATGCTGTGGCACTGAAAACAACGTATTTTAACGCTTTCCCCGAAACGGAGATAATGCTCCTTGAAAAAGGGATGCTTCTTTGCCATATTGCTTGCGACGGGCGTTGGGGCAAGAAAAGTGACGTTGACAGAATGGCGAGATTTGTAAGGCTTGTTGCCGAAGAATACTGCACAGCGCCCAGATGTGTGCCTGTGGGTATGAGCTGTGGCGGTCTGATGGCTGTGCAACTTGCGGCAAAACACCCTGAAACAGTTGCTTGCCTCTATCTTGATGCCCCTGTTATGAATCTGATGAGTTGCCCGTGCGGCTTCGGAGTTGCTGTGAGCGACGAATCAAACCTGGCGGAAATTGAAAGCGAGCTTGGAATAAAAAACTTGTCTGAGCTGATTTGTTACAGGGATATGCCTATGCACAACATACCCGCTCTTGTTGAAAAACGGATTCCCGTTGTTATGGTTGCAGGGGACAGTGATGAAATTGTGCCCTATTGCGAAAACGGGATTATGCTTGAAAAAGCATACGCAGAAAACGGCGTTGAGATTGAAACTTACGTCAAAGAAGGCTGCAACCACCATCCGCACGGGCTTGACGACCCGTTACCTGTGGTTGAATTCATTCTGAAACACATCTGAACGTAAAACATAAGCAAAAAGCAGATTTGCCGAGCTGAAAAAAGCTCTTGCAGGTCTGCTTTTTTTGCTTAAAAACATTGTTTTTTGCCCCGAAAAACAAAACAAGTATGAAATGCGTTCTATATATGATTTTATATCAAAAATCATATGGCAAAAAGCACAACGGATTATTATTCACATTCTGTTCAAAAAATATACAGTGTTTTTGTATATATGCAAGAAATCCTGCATATTAGCACGTATACTAATAAAATTATGCATAATTTTGGTAAAAATGTGAAAAAAATTTTAATAAAGCATTGCGAAAAGTTGTTTTATGCTAATTTAGGCTAAAAAACGCGTTCAAAATGCAAGATTTCCTTTATAATATAAAAAGAGAACAGAAGCCGTTCAACGATTTGTGCAACTTGCCACAAAGTTTTCCACATTGAACTTGCACAGTGTTGACAATGCACAGAAGCGGTGGTATCATTAATGTGCGGAAGGGAATCAGCCCTTTCAGATGACTTACCGGAGGCGATCATATGATAGATATTGTCTACGGCGGTGTTCTCGGAATCCTGGCGGCTCTGGCGTTTAACAGGATAGCGGTTTTTCAAATCAAAAACCGAACAAAAGAGACCGCAAAAATCGAGGCAGTACGGAATACGGTATTGATTATTATCTGGGTGCTGCTTTCAGGTGCGTTGTTTGCCACGGTTTTTGCTTTGTTCAAAGATACGGCGTTTCGCCTTGAAGCGTGTGCTTACATATCGGTGGCAATTTCAATCGGAGTTGTTGACCTGGATATCAAAAAAATCCCGAACTCCTCTGTTCTTGCGTTGCTGATAATCAGAACAACCGCTATTATTTATGAAATCGCGGTGCAGAAAGTGCCGCTCAAGGAATGCCTGATTCCGTCGCTTATAGGTCTTGCAGGCGGATTTATCCTCTATCAGCTTCCGTTGTTCTTCGGCGTGCCGATAGGAACGGGCGACGTTAAATACAGCGCGGTAATCGGTTACTGCCTGGGCGCGTTCGGATATCTGCAGGCAGCGCTGATTATGGCGGCAGGGCTTATGATTTATCTTGCGTATCTTGTTATCACAAAGAAAGGCTCACGCAAAACCGCAGTGCCGATGGGTCCTTACCTTTCAGTCGGCGTTGTTGCAACGGTTTTGTTCCCGTTGTTCGGTGGCCTTTCAAAGTCAGTTTTTTCATCGCTTTTTTAATTGGGGAAAATGCCCTGTGAAGAAACAGGGTAAAAAATAAAAATGGAGGTTTTACTATGTTAAGAAAATGGTTCGCAGACGAAGAAGGCCAAGGCATGGTTGAGTACGGACTTATAGTCGGACTTATTGCCGTTGTTGTTATCGTTGCTCTTGTAGCACTCGGACCGAAGATCCGTGATATGTTCAATGACGTTAATGAACAGATCGACGCAATCCCGTCTGAGGCGGCTGCACCCGCAGGCACATAATAAGCTCCTTCCGTAAAAACAAGTCGGTCAACCGGATTAAACCGACGGAAAACTTTGGGGAAAGTTAAACAGATAGAGAAATTAAGGAGGTTTTATTATGTTAAGAAAATGGTTTAAAGACGAAGAAGGCCAGGGTATGGTTGAATACGGACTCATCGTTGGTCTTATCGCAGTTGTTGTTATTGTTGCTCTTGTGGCACTCGGCCCGAAGGTTCGCGATATGTTTAACGACGTAAACGAACAGATTGACGCAATCCCGTCTGAAGCAGCAGCTCCGGCAGGCGCATAACAGCAAAACGGTTTTCGGTTATTTGGGGAAATAAGCGAAAAACCAAAACAGTAATTCAAAAGAGAAAATGAAAAATCAAAAATCAAAGAGAAAGTAAAAAGGAGGCAACTATTATGTTAAGAAATTGGTTCAGAGATGAAGAAGGTCAGGGTATGGTTGAATACGGTCTTATCGTTGGTCTTATTGCAGTTGTTGTAATTGTTGCCCTTGTGGCACTTGGCCCGAAGGTAAGAGATATGTTCAACGACGTTAATGAGCAGCTTGATGCTATCCCGTCAGAGACAGCAGCACCTGCAGGCACCTGATACGGTTCTTTGGTTTATCAACAAGTTAATTACTGAGTAACCCGATGGGTAAGTTCGCTCGCTGAGCGAGCTTACCCATTAATGTTTAATTGAGAAATCAAACCGCTTTAACGGCGGAGGTGATATACGGATGAAAAAGATACCCGCGAAACGCAGAGATAAAAAGGAAGACGGTCAGTCAACGGTTGAGTTTGCAATGATTCTGCCCATATTTCTGCTGATTCTGTGCGGAATAATTGATTTCGGCTGGCTGTTTTATAACCAGCTCTCGCTCAACAACGCCTGCAGAGAGGGCGCAAGATATGCGGTTGTCAATACCGCTGAGGACGCAAGCACGCAGGCGATAATCAATCACATTGAAAATTCGACAACAACCGTTTTTGCAGACGACGGGGTTGATATTGAAATAATCTATACCGCTCCGAACGATCCGACCTCGGGCGACATCAAAGTTACGCTTGAAGCGGAAATATCGTTTTTCACTCCCGTTCTGAGCACGGTTATGGGAAAAGAGAAAACA
>JAZNDY010000424.1:0-1809 GCA_045588295.1 Acutalibacteraceae bacterium | reverse complement strand
GACGGTATAATCATCCGTATCCCGATGGGCGGCGAAAAGGGAATCCGCCTTTGCGCAAGACCTTCAAAGGGCGTTCGCGTGATGAAAGTAACGGACGGTGAGAAGCTGATTACGGCTGTTTCTGTTAAGGTTGAAGACGATTCTGCAGAAGAAATCACAGATGAAATTTCTCCTGAAGCAGAAAACGCAGAAAATTTGGCGGAAATACAAGAATAATCAAAAAAATTTTTGCAGATACTTGACAGATTTGACAGTATATTGTTATTATAACAAGTGAATTAATATTTTTTTGATAGCAAAAGTATCAGAAAGGGGATGCATATGAATATTGCAATTATTGCTCACGACGCCAAAAAAGAGCTTATGACTCAGTTTTGCATTGCTTATTGCGGTGTTCTGAGCCGTCATAATATCTATGCTACAGGAACAACGGGCAAAATGGTTGCAGAAGCAACAGGTCTTGATATCACAAGATTCCTCAGCGGCAAACAGGGCGGCGATCAGCAGATAGCTTCCAGAATTGCCTGCAATGAGATTGACGTGCTTCTTATTTTCAGAGATCCGTTGACTGCGAAGCCTAACGAGCCGAATGAAGCAACACTTCTCAGACTTTGCGACGTTCATAACGTTCCCGTTGCCACAAACATCGCCACAGCCGAGGCGCTTATCCACTCACTTGCAAGAGGTGACCTTGACTGGCGAGATATCGTTAATCCCAAATAACCGTTTGCGCCTGTTGCGCGCGGTTGGGTAAACCGTATTTTCGGGGGTCGTCATCAAGACGACCCCATTTGCACATAACAACACAATTCATTTTTTCAGGAAAGAAGTATAATTTTATGGCACTTATTACCAAAGCCATCAAAGGCACACAGGATATTCTGCCCTCAGAGGTTTATAAAAACCAGTTTATTGAGCAGATTGTTATTGATATAGCCGCAAAATTCGGCTTTAAAGAAATCCGCATCCCTGTTTTTGAGCACACAGAGCTTTTCCAGAGAGGCGTTGGCGAAACAACAGACGTTGTTCAGAAAGAGATGTATACCTTCGACGATAAGGGCGGCAGGTCAATCACTCTTCGCCCCGAGGGCACGGCAGGCGTTGCAAGAGCTTTCCTTGAGCACGGTCTTTTCAATGAGGCTCTGCCCCAGAAGCTTTGCTACGTTATAAATTGCTACCGTTATGAAAAGCCTCAGGCAGGCAGATGGAGAGAATTCCAGCAGTTCGGCGTTGAAATGCTCGGCACTGCATCACCTGCGGCTGATGCAGAGGTTATTTCGCTTGCCAACGAAATTTTTGCATTTCTCGGCATTGAGAATCTTCAGCTTGAGCTTAATTCCATCGGTTGCCCCGAGTGCAGAAAAAATTACCACAACGCACTCAGAGAATACTTTGAGTCAAAGAAAGAAAATCTTTGCCCCACTTGCCTTGAAAGACTCGGCAAAAACCCGATGAGAATTCTTGACTGCAAGAGTCCCATCTGCAAGGAAATCTGCGACGGCGCACCTGCAATTATTGACTATATCTGCGACGACTGTTCCGCACACTTTGAAAGCGTTAAGAAGTACCTTGACGTGATGAACATTGACTACGTTGTCAATCCCCGTATCGTAAGAGGCCTTGACTATTATTCACGCACCGTTTTTGAGTTTGTTTCAACGCAGATTGGTGCTCAGGGCACAGTTTGCGGCGGCGGCAGATACGACGGTCTTGTTGAAGAACTCGGCGGACCCCACACACCCTCGCTCGGTTTTGCAATGGGCACAGGCAGACTGCTTATGCTCCTTGAAGCGCAGGGTATCGAGCTTC
>JAZNDY010000423.1:0-4675 GCA_045588295.1 Acutalibacteraceae bacterium | reverse complement strand
AAGGGGTATCCGTCAACCATTCTTGTTACAAAGGACATTGCCGAAAACGTATTTTTTGATATTCACAAAGATGTGAGCATCGTTTTGCTTAAAGATTACGTTGCTTCTCATCGCAATGATAAAGCCGTTGCAAAAATGCTTCGCAAACGTAAAAACAAAATACGCTTTCTCAAGCATATGCGTTACGTTTCAAAATTCTTTAAGTCTTGGGATAAGAAGCTTGCCGCTGAAATTAAAGGCTTAAGGCGAAGCGAGGATATCGCAGTTTTCATTGCTGACAATCCGAACTGCGTTTATATCCCTTTCGGCATCGCTTACTATGAGAATGTTTTTTACGGTGCAAAAGGCACAGATGCAAAAATAATCTATGCCGAGCGCAATGCTCCCGAGGTTGAATTCCCCGAAACCGAGGCGGAAAAAGAAAGCTGCCTGCGTTTGGTTTCAAAAACAGACGGTGCCGTTTTGCAGACCGAAGCGGAGCTTGAATTTTATAACGGCTGGCTGAAAAACACCGCAGTCATCAACAACCCCGTCAAGGCGAATCTGCCCGGGCCGTTTGATGGCGCAAGACGCAAGGTTGCCGTTAATTTCTGCAGAATAGCAGAACAGAAAAATCTGCCGCTGATGATAAACGCCTTTATGGAATTTCATAAAAACCACCCCGATTTTAAGCTCGAAATCTACGGCAACACCGTTGAGAAAATTGAAGAAGAGCTCAAGCAGGAATATATCGCTTTGATTGAGTCTTTAAATGCAACAGACTATATAAAAATCCTGCCGCCCCGTGCGGATATCCACGCCATTGTGCGTGACTGCGCGATGTTTGTTTCTTCATCTGATTTTGAGGGTCTTTCAAACTCAATGCTTGAAGCTATGGCGGTTGGTCTGCCCTGCGTTTGCACAGACTGCCTCGGCGGCGGTGCAAGAGAAATGATAACAGACGGCGAGAGCGGTCTGCTTGTGCCGATGAATAACGTTGCCGCCCTTGCAGATGCAATGGCAAGAATGGCAGACGATAAGGCGTTTGCAGAAAAATGCTCAAAGAACGCCGCAAAAGTGCGTGAAACACATAGGGTTGAAGCTATTGCCGCACAGTGGCTGGATGCAATTCAAAAATTTATCTGATATAAAGAGGCATTATGAAAGGTCGTTATTTAAAGCGAAAACTGAACAAGCTGACCAAGCAGATATGCGAAAAAACCAAGAAGTTTTTCTTTGAGATAAGGCGGTTTTTTGTAAAACGCTCAATCAAAAACAAAAATTTCAGCGTTATTTCAAACAATTGCTGGGCAGGCAGGGTTTATCAGTATCTTGATATGCCTTATCTCTCACCCACCGCAGGGCTTTATTTCTTTGCGCCCGATTATATAAAGTTTGTTTCGGATTTGCGCAGATATCTGGCAACCGAGCTTCGTTTTATTGAGGCGGAAGAATCAAAATATTATGAAGAATTAAAAAAGCGTAATCAGACAGATAAACCCATAGCCGTTCTTGACGACGTTGAAATCGTTTTTCTGCATTACAAAACCCAAGAAGAAGCGGCAGAAAAATGGAACAGACGCAAGGAAAGAGTTAATTATGACAATATCATCATCAAGTTTTCGAGGATGAATCTTTGCACAGATAAGGAAATTGATGCATTTTGTGATCTTCCTTTCAAGAATAAGTTTGTTTTTAATACAAAAAAAAATAACCGCAGAGAATGTGAATTCTTTTGGAAAGGCAACATCAAAGACGGCGAAATAAAAAACGATACCATCCCTTTTCCTAACCGAATCAAGCTGAAAAAGTTTTTAAATAAAACTCCTGAATCATACAATCTTAATTGCAAAAAAAGAGGTTAAATTATGACACAGCAAAAACGGACAAGAAATACAGCTTCTTTAAACAAAAAGATTGGCAATTAACTGACTTGTCTGAAGAACAAAGGAGATAAGTATGAAAATCATTGAGTTGTTATACAGATTCAAAAAAGAAACGTTAAAAAAATTGAAAGCTTTTTACAACGATTATTTTACTGTTAACGGTTTGTATACCTGCTTATTACCGGACAAAATTTATCTTAAAAAGAGGTATGAGGCAAAAACCGGCAAAAAACTGAACTTAAAAAATCCGACTCTCTTTACCGAAAAACTCAACTGGCTCAAGCTCTATAACAGAAAACCTGTTTATACGATTATGGCTGATAAATATCTCGTGAGAGAGTTTGTTGCCGATAGAATAGGCGAAGATTATCTTGTTCCGTTGCTCGCCGTTTATGACAGCGCCGAAGAGATAGATTTTGATGCCTTGCCGAATCAGTTTGTGCTCAAATGTAACCACGATTCAGATGTGGTTATCTGTAAAAACAAACAGAACAGTGATTTTTCTTGCAAAAAGTGCAAATTAAGTGACTTGGACGAAGTAAAAACCTATTTAAAAAGGAGACTTAGTCTCGACTATTATAAATCAGGCAGGGAATGGCCATATAAGAACATTCCGAGAAAAATCATCTGTGAAAAATACATAAAAAATGATGATAATTCCGAACCGATTGAATACAAGGTTTTTTGCTTTGGCGGAAAGCCAAAATACATAAATGTTATTTCCGGAAGATTTTTTAATGATGAGGTTATAATCGACACATACGATGCAGACTGGAATCACACTGATTTAATTAAAGGCAATCATCCCCGTTCAGCAAACAGTTGCAAAAGGCCGGAATGCTTTTGTGAAATTATTGAATTGTCAGAAAAGCTCTCACGGAATACGCCTTTCCTTCGTGTGGATTTTAATTTTTGGAACAACAAGCTTTATTTCGGAGAATTAACATTTTACGACTCGGCAGGATTTGAAAGCTATCAACCCGAAGGCTGGAACGAGCGTTTAGGTAATCTTTTAATTCTGCCAAAAAAACACAGGAGATAAGCATATGACACAACAAAAATGGACAACCGTTGTTAAATCAAGCAACAGCGCATTCAATATGGATATCAAAGGTCTTAAAAACTGTAAAGACCTTATTATGCTTTTTGTGCGCAGGACTTTTGTTGCAAAATATAAGCAGACAATTTTAGGCCCTGCGTGGGCGGTTATTCAGCCGTTTTTCACAACGGTTGTTTATTCCGTTTTCTTCGGCAACATCGCAGGTCTGGGCGCTTCGGGCGTTCCCAACTTCATTTTCTACCTTTCGGGCACGATTGTGTGGACTTTGTTTGCATCCTGCCTGACCGAAACCTCGCACACTTTCACCGCCAACTCAGGCATTCTGGGCAAGGTTTATTTTCCGCGCCTTGTTATGCCCATCTCAACGGCAATCTCGCAGTTCATCGGTTTCTTTATTCAGTTTGCCTTTATGCTCTGCTTTATGGTGTATTACGTTGTAACCGACGCAAACGTTCACCCGAACGTTTATATTGCAATGTTTCCCCTTGTGCTTATTCAGCTTGCAATTCTCGGCATGGGCTTCGGTATGATTATTTCTTCACTCACCACCAAATACCGTGACCTTGCGATGGTTGTCAGCTTCGGTGTGAGCCTGTGGTCATATTGCTCCCCCGTGGCTTATGATATGTTCAGCCGTGAGCAGCTTATGCACGGCATAATTTACAAAATCTATATGCTCAACCCCGTGACCCCTGCCATCAACATTTTCCGCTACGGTTTTCTCGGCTGCGGCAAAATTGACTGGCTGTTTTACGGCATAAGCTGGGCAACAACGGCGGTTGTTGCTGTCATCGGCGCGCTGATGTTCAGCAAATCTGAAAAAACCTTTATGGATACGGTGTGAGGTGCGGTATGGAAGAATTGGCAATAAGAGTTGAACACGTTTCAAAGGAATACCGCCTTGGTGCCATCGGCGGTGCAACGCTCAAGGGCGAAATTCAGTCCAAGCTTGCAAAACTGCGGCACAAAGAAGACCCCAACCTTAAAATCGGCGAAAAGGCTCACGGCAAAAACGAGCGTTTTCTTGCGCTGAACGATTTATCCTTTGACATCAAAAAGGGTGAAACCGTCGGCATCATCGGCAGAAACGGCGCAGGCAAATCAACAATCCTCAAGCTCATCTGCCGTGTTACAGCTCCCACAAAGGGCAATATCTATCTCAACGGCAGAATAACGAGTATGCTCGAGGTCGGCACGGGCTTCCACCCTGAGCTGACGGGCAGAGAAAACGTTTATCTTAACGGCGCAATTCTCGGTATGACAAAGGCGGAAATCGAAAAGAAATTTGACGAAATTGTTGAGTTTTCCGAGGTCGGTCAGTTTATTGACACGCCCGTTAAAAGATATTCAAGCGGTATGAAGGTTAAGCTCGCCTTCGCCGTTGCATCTCACCTTGAGAGTGAAATTATGATTATGGACGAGGTGCTCGCAGTCGGCGACGTTGCCTTCCAGAATAAATGCATTGACAGAATGAAAAAGGTTGCCGAGGAAGAAGGCAGAACAATTCTTTACGTCAGCCACAATATGGCAACGGTCAAAAAATTATGCGACCGCTGCATAGTTCTTTCACAGGGCAAGGTTGCTTTCGAGGGTGACACTATTGTTGATGAGAACAATAATGCTGAGCGTTCTCGTGACATGCACGTCTATAAGAAGGTTGGCGTTGTTTGTATGTTAGCTAATAACATCTGTGCTTACGTTGACACTTCTCTGATGGGTCAGATGGATACTTGGTATCTGGACGGCGTTT
>JAZNDY010000422.1:0-2363 GCA_045588295.1 Acutalibacteraceae bacterium | reverse complement strand
CAGAAAATTATAAACGTTGACTTGAACAAGGAAGTGCGCAAATCGTTCCTCGATTATTCGATGACGGTTATCACATCCCGTGCGCTTCCCGACGTCAGAGACGGTCTTAAACCCGTTCACCGCAGAATTCTATATACACTGCACGAAAACGGCCTTACACCCGATAAGGCTTACAGAAAGTGCGCAGACACCGTTGGTGCCGTCCTCGGCCGCTATCATCCCCACGGTGACGCATCGGTTTACGATGCAATGGTTCGTCTTGCCCAGACTTTCTCGATGAGATACACTCTTGTTGACGGCCACGGCAACTTCGGTTCAGTTGACGGTGATCCCCCTGCTGCATACCGTTACACAGAGTCACGAATGAGCAAAATTGCTCTGCGTATGCTTACCGATATCGATAAGGATACCGTTGATTTCACAACCAACTATGATGACCGTCTTAAAGAACCCACCGTTCTGCCCTCAAGATTCCCCAATCTTCTTGTTAACGGCTCGGTAGGTATTGCGGTTGGTATGGCGTCAAACATTCCTCCTCACAACATGGGCGAGGTTATTGACGGTATGTGTGCTCTTATCGACAACCCCGATATTGAGCTTGACGGACTTATGGAGCACATCAAAGGCCCTGATTTCCCCACAAAGGGTGTTATTATGGGCAGAGCGGGTATAAGAGCCGCTTACTCAACAGGCAGAGGCAAAATCACTCTGCGTGCAAAAACAGAAATTGTTGAAAAGAAAAACGGCAGATTTGAAATTCAGGTTACCGAAATTCCTTATATGGTCAACAAGGCAAGGCTCATTGAGAGTATTGCAAACCTTGTTAAGGATAAGAGAATCGAAGGCATTTCCGACGTTAACGACTATTCGTCAAAGAAGGGTATGCTTATCTCGATTGACCTCAAGAGAGATGCAAATCCGCAGGTTGTTCTTAACCAGCTTTTCTCATACACACAGCTTCAGGATACCTTTGGCGTTATTATGATTGCGCTTGTCAACGGCGAGCCCAAGCAGTTAACGCTCAAGGAAGTGCTTAACCACTATATCAAGTTCCAGTCAGAGGTTATCGTCCGCAGAACAAGATATGACCTCAAAAAGGCTATGGACAGAGCGCATATCCTTGAAGGTCTTGCAAAGGCTATTGATATTGTTGACGATATCATCGCAACAATCAGAGCCTGCAAGGGCGGTCAGGCAGAAGCCAAGGTCGCAATTATGGAAAAATTTGATTTTGACGAGCCTCAGGCAGCGGCAATCGTTGCTTTCCGTTTAGGTCAGTTGGCAGGTCTTGAAATTCTCAAGATTACTAACGAGCTGGATGAGCTTAAAGAAAAGATTGCCGAATTCAACGCAATTCTTGCTGACGAAGCAAAAGTGCTTGAAATCGTTAAAACAGAAGCAATGGCAATCCGTGACAAGTTTGCCGATGACAGAAAAACAGAAATCGTCAACGTTTCGGGCGAGGTTGATATTGAAGATCTTATTCCCGAAGAAACCTGCGTATTCACACTCACAAATATGGGCTATATCAAGCGTATTCCTATGAGTGAATATAAGCAGCAGAACAGAGGCGGCAGAGGCGTTAAGGGTCTCACACGCCGTGAAGAAGACGTTGTTAAGACAATGTTCACCTGCTCAACTCACGATTACGTTATGTTCTTCACAACCAAGGGCAGAGCATACAGACTCAAGGGTTACGAAATTCCCGAGGGTTCACGCCAGAGCAAGGGTATGAACATAGTTAATCTTCTTCCCATTGAAGACGGTGAAAGAGTTTCGGCAATGATTCGTGTTCCCGAATTCGGCGAAGAAAACTTCTTCCTCTGCATGGCAACCAGAAACGGCATCATCAAGCGCACAGAGCTTGATCTTTATAAAAACATCCGCAAGAGCGGTATTATTGCAATCAACCTTGACGATGATGATGAGCTTGCATGGGTTAAGCTCACGCAGGGCGATGATAACCTCATTGTTGCAACCAAGAAGGGTATGGCAATATCCTTTAACGAGCAGGGTGCAAGAGCTATCGGCAGAACCGCAAGAGGCGTTAAGGCGATTGAGCTTAAAGAGGGCGACGAGGTTATCGGTATGGATATTCTTGTGCCCGGCAGAAAGGTTCTCACCGTCAGCGAAACGGGCTACGGCAGACTCAGCGAAATCGATAACTACCGCCTGCAGTCAAGAGGCGGCAAGGGTCTGACCAACTACCACGTCAAGGAATACGGCGACGTTGCAACCGTTGAGGTTGTTGATCCCGCTGATGATCTGATGCTTATTTCGACCGACGGTATTATCATCCGAATTCCGATGGGCGGCGAAAAAGGTATCCGCCTTTGCGCAAGACCTTCAAAGGGAGTTCGTGT
>JAZNDY010000421.1:0-9779 GCA_045588295.1 Acutalibacteraceae bacterium | reverse complement strand
CAGCAGCTGTTTACACACCCTGCATGGGCGGCGCCGCAGAAGCAGTTCTCAAGATGGCAATGGGTAACGGCATCGGGTTTGAGTTTGACAAGGCTCTTTCACTTGCCGTTATCTTCGGTTATTCCTACGGCTCATTCATCGTTGAGCTGACAGACGATACAGATTGCGGCGTTCTTCTCGGTTACACAACAGAAGAAAAATCAATTGCATATGCAGGCGTAAAGCTTGATTGCTCAAAGCTCTTCGGCGTTTATGAAGACAAGCTTGAAGAAATTTATTCCTGCAACATTGCAATGCCCGAAAAGAAGATTGAAACATTTGATTTCAAGGCTTCTACATTTGCAAAGCTCGCAATCAGAACAGCAAAGCCGAAGGTTCTTATTCCCGTATTCCCCGGCACAAACTGCGAATTTGATTCTGCAAAATATGCAGAAAGAGCAGGCGCACAGGCAGAAATTTTTGTTATCAACAACCTCACCTCCGCAGGCATCGCAAAGTCAGTTGAAGATTTTGCCGCAAAGATTGCAGAAAGCCAGATTATCTTTGTTCCCGGCGGCTTCTCAGGCGGTGACGAGCCTGACGGTTCAGGTAAGTTCATCACAGCTTTCTTCAGAAATGCTGAAGTTAAGGATGCCGTAACAGAGCTCCTTGAAAAGCGCGACGGTCTTATGCTCGGTATCTGCAACGGCTTCCAGGCTCTTATCAAGCTCGGTCTTGTTCCTTACGGCAAGATTATTGATACAGACGAAACCTGCCCCACTCTTACTTATAACACAATCAGCCGCCACCAGTCCAAGCTTGTCAGAACAAAGCTTGTTTCAAACAATTCTCCTTGGCTTTCAAAGGCAAAGCAGGGCGAGGTTTACACAGTGCCCATTTCACACGGTGAAGGCCGCTTCATTGCAGACGAAGCTCTTATCAAGCAGCTTGCCGCAAACGGTCAGATTATCACTCAGTACGTTGACTTTGACGGCAACGCAACAAACGACGTTGCTTTCAACCCCAACAACTCCGATTACGCTATCGAAGGTATCGTTTCACCCGACGGCAGAGTTCTCGGCAAGATGGGCCACTCAGAAAGAACCGCATTCGGTCTTTATAAGAACGTTCCCGGTGAATTCGACCTCAAGCTCTTCGAGTCTGCAGTTGAATACTATAAATAAGATATGTTTTAAAGCCTCCGTTTCAAACGGGGGCTTTTTTCTTTGTTCAGCAATTCAATCGCTTCGTTTGATAATTTAAGAACGGCATATATATTAGGTATAGCGAGCAGACCGTTAAAAATATCAGAAACGCTCCAGACGAAATCAAGCTTCAGAATGCAACCTGCAAAAACCGCAATTGCATACATTATATTATAGTATTTACCTGCACCGTCACCGAAAAGGCAGATGAAACCGTTTTTGCCGTAAAAAGACCAGGCAATAAGCGTTGCGAAAGCAAAAAGACAGATGCATATGCCAAGGATAATTCCGCCTGCATTTCCCATAACGCTTTCAAATGCAGCAGAGCAAAGCGCTATGCCGTTAAGCTTACAATCGGGCGACCACACGCCGCTTACAAGAACGGTTGCCGCCGTAACGGTGCACATAAAAAGAGTGTCAAACAAAACCTCAAATATTCCCCACATACCCTGCACGGCAGGCTTTTGGCAATCAGCGTTTGCGTGGATAATTGTGTTGCTCCCCAGACCTGCTTCGTTGGAGAAAACACCTCTTGAAATGCCGTAGCGTGCCGCTTTTGCGAGCCCGAAACCGGAAACAGCTTTGATTGAAAAAGCTTCTTTTATAATCAGCCTGAAGCAGGGGATAACCTCGTGAATGTTTTTAAAAACAACAAAAGCGCAGGCGCACAGAAAAACAGCTGAAAGAACAGGGATAAGTTTTTCTGCAATCGAAGAGATACGCTTAAGTCCGCCCGAAATGCAGATGAGCACAAGCGGTGTGAGCACGGCGGCGGTCAGCAGGGGAGAAACACCGAGTTCTGCAAGCCCTGCGGCAACGGAATTTGCCTGCGTCATATTGCCCATTCCAAGCGATGCTCCAACAAGCAAAAAAGCATAGGCTTTCGCAAGCTTCGGCTTTTGCAGACCTCGTTCAATATACATCATCGGTCCGCCGACCCATTGACCGAGCGAATTGCGTATTCGGTATTTGATACCCAGAATGTTTTCGCAGCAACAGGTCATCATACCCAGTGTGGCGGAAACCCACATCCAGAAAACAGCGCCGGGTCCGCCTGCACAAATGGCGGTTGCAACGCCTGCAATGTTGCCCGTGCCGAGGCAGGCGGCAAGTGCGGAGGTGAGCGCTGCAAACTGTGTAACCGTGCCGTCGTTTTTCGGCGGTTCTTTTCTTTTGCGAAACGCATCAACAACCGTCAGCTTAAGCCACCGCTTTATTCCGAAAATCTGAAAGAAACCTGTTTTGCACGAAAGAAAAAGCCCCGTTCCCAGAAAGACCGCAAGCATCGGCGGCCCCCATATAACGGAGCTGATAACTGAATAAAGTTTATAAAACATAAGCTCCACCTCATCAAAATATATGAGGCGGAGCTGTTAATTATTTGTTTGTTTCGGAGCTTTCAGCGGCAAGAATAGGCTCAATGCCGTAAATATCAGCAAAAGCTTTGAGGTTTTTATAGTTGCTGATATCACCGCGGTGGCAGAGTCTGAGGTTTTCATAGCTTGCACCCGTATCAAGTGCGTTGTTATCGATATAAGCAGGGTCAGCTGTGAAAGTTATCTGTCTGGGTGTTTTGCCAAGATAAAATGCGCTTGTTTCAATTCTGTTAACCGCATTGCTGAAAAGCACCTGAATCAGGTTATCACATTCTGAAAATGCATAGGATTCAATTACAAGCTTTGTGTCATCGGTTGTCTGGTGGAACCAAACGTAAGCAACACTGCTTTTGTTGAAAGCGTAGGATTCAATCTTTGTGAGATATCTGGGAAGTCTGACTTTGGTTACTTTCTGTGCGTCTGTAAAGGCGTTTTTGCCGATAACAGTTACGTTCATACCGCCAAGCTTTGCAGGGATATCAATGTCGGCATCTCCGTCAGCCTTGTTATAGCTGACAATTTTAACGGTGCCGTTATCAAGCTTAACGTAATTGAAGTTACCCTCTGTGTAAATCTCTTCTTTTTTCTCTGTTGTTGAGGTAGTGGCTTTGGGGTCTTCTGCCTGATTTTTGTTGCAGGAACAGAAAACGGTAACAAAGCAAAGAGCTGCAAGAACAAGCGCAATTATTTTTTTCATATTGAAAATCCTTTCTGTCAGATAAGACCTGCTTCAGAGCAATTATCCAGATGCTCCGAATAGGTTTCTGCATAATGATATTTGTCTTCAGAATCGCTTATAAAGAAATAATACGGTGTGCTGACAGGGCTGAGCGCGGCGTTTATGGCGTCCATACCCGGGTTGGTTATCGGCCCTGCGGGGATGCCTTTGCACACGTAGGTGTCATACGTTTCAACAAAAGCTTCGTATTCTTCTTCACTTACGTGGCTTTTTACGTACCTTTTAAGATAGTTGCCTGTTGCGTCACATTGAAGCTTCGGGAATTGAGTGCTGTTGAGTCTGTTGTGGATTACCGATGAAACCTTGCCCATTTCTTCGGGATAACCGACCTCTTCCTGAATGACGGAGGCTATGATTATTATCTCATCAAGAGTATAGCCGATTGCGGCACAGCTATCAAGCAACTCAGCATATTTCTTTTGCGAGTTTGTCAAAAACCTGTCGATTGCCTTGTTTGCGCCCTCATCAACGTAAAAATCGTAAGTGTCAGGAAAAAGGTAACCCTCAAGCGCAAAGGTTCGGTTTTGCGGATTATTAACCGTGAAGCCGAATTCGGTGAGCAGGTCTGCGTTATCTGCTGCTGCCAGAAAATCTTCTGCCGAGCACACGCCGCCATCTTCAAGAATTTTTGCGATTTCATCAACCGTTGAGCCTTCGGGAAAGGTCAGACGGACTGTTTTAACCTCAGACTCTGAAAATTTATCGATTAAGCTGTTTTTGATTTTACCGCAGCCTGAACTGCAAAAAATCAACATCGCAACGGCAAAAAGAGCCGTGATTTGTTTTATTTTTATTTGTTTTAAAATATTCATACATAAGATTTTAGCACACGGACAAGCAAAAATCAAGGGCAGATTAAATTTAGAAAAAAGAAAAACGGCTCGGCAAGCTCTGAACTTACCAAGCCGAAGCGGATATGTATCGAAATGAAAAAATCATGCAACGTTATAATTAATCTGCTTGCCGTCAATGATTGAAATTACGGGTGTCTCCTCATAAACGTCTGCAGGCGCACGGGTCTGAACCTTTGTCTGTGCCATGGCGAGCTCTCTCTGCTTGCGGCGGCGATAATTGCGGATGTGGATTCTGATTGCTCTTGCAAGCTTTGCTTCAAAAGCAGCGATTTTCTTTTCGTTTATAAAACCGACTATAAGAAGAACGATTGCAGCCATTTCAAAGAATGATAAGATGATATCTGAAAATGCCATTGTAAAACCTCCTTAGCAAGAAACATTTGTTCTGATGAATTTATTATAGCAGACGAACATTCGTTTGTCAATACAAATGTTCCATAATTTTTGGATTTCTTATTTTATTGTGATTATACCACAATATATGCTGATAATCAAAGTCAAATGCCACAAAATATTGATTATTTGCTCGACAATATTCAATTTTTTTGGTTGATTTTATCCTGATTTCATTAGGCTGCGATAAAAAATATACGGTAAATCAGGTCTAATACGCTCTGACGTTGTTGACATTTCCTTTTGGCGGCAATATAATTGTGATAGCTATTGAAAGGGGATATGTTTTATGCTTTATAACGCATGGGCGTTCGTCAGACAGAGTCTTGTTAAAATTCATCTCGCAGCTGCAAACTGCGTTTGGAAAATCAGCGGCGGAAAGCTGCCTAAATCACTTTTCTCCAAAAGATCGGGAGCACACGTTGTCGGAACAGACGTTAAAGTTATTTCTAAAACGGATTACACTGCAAACATTGCAAAATTCAACCCCGACGGAACAATCAGCGACGATGATTTTGTTATTCTTTCGTCAACCGATTTCCACTATGATACAGACCACGAAAAGAACAAAAAAACAACGGAAATGTTCTTTAAGCAGATAAGAGACGTCAAGCCTGACCTTGTTATTCTTACGGGTGACGTTATTCTCTCCAAATATCAGCAGATTGATGCCATTCAGTTTGCAAGGATGATGGAAGAAATCGGCGTTTATTGGGCAATGGTTTTCGGCAACCACGAAACAAGAGAAGAAAAGGGCTTTTATAAATATCTGCTTATGAAAAGCTGCAGCGATTATAAACATTGCCTTTCAGTGCATGGCCCCGAAGAGCTTTTCGGTTACGGCAACTTTATTATCAACATAATGGGCTCAGACAATAAAATCAGGCAGAGCTTGTTCTTCTTTGATTCGGGCAGAGATACCCTTGCTGAGCATAATGCCGAGCACGGGCTGGCTGCTGATTTCGGCGGTTACGATTACCTTAAAAAAGGTCAGATTGAATTTTATAAATCCAACGTTGATTTGCTTGAAAAGAAATACGGCAAATTTGGCTCGATGGCATTTTTCCACATTCCGATTCCTGAATTTGCGCTTGCTTTTGAGGGCGAGGGAAATATGGAATACAAGCAGACGGGCAAGGTTGAGATTCTTTACGGCAAGCAGTATGAGTCCACCGGTTGCGCCGGCTTCAACAGCGGATTTTTTGAGGCAGGTCTTGAAAAGGGTCTGACGGCGGTTTTCTGCGGCCACGACCATAACAACGATTGGTGCGGAATTTATAAGGGCGTGCATCTTGTTTATAATTTGCCTCACAGTTATAACCTCTATAATCTCGGCACAAATATGGGCTTCCCCGAAGAAAAGTGGAATCAGGGCGTAACAGTTACAAAGATTCACGCTGACGGCAGCTTTGACGTTGCACCCAGATACAACAACATATATTTATAATGTAATAAAGGAGAGTGGGTATGGGCATATTTATGTTGGCACTGCAGCTTGTTTGCGTTGCAGGCATAAGTTTTCGCTTAAAAAACGGGTTTGAAGATTATATGTCACCCTCAAAAACAGGCGCAATCAAAGGCATATTTGTTGTGATTGTTTTCTTTTCTCACGTAAGGCAATATATAAGCGTACCTAACGCAGGCGCAAACAAGCTGTTTTACAGCGTGTTGCTGTTTCTGGGTCAGCTTATGGTGGTTATGTTTTTGTTTTATTCAGGTTTCGGTATTGCGGCTTCCGTTGCCAAAAAAGACGGATACGTTAAAACAATACCTGTCAGAAGAATACTCAAAGTATGGCTTGATTTTGCAATTGCCGTTACGATTTTCTTCTTTGTTTCCCGCGCAATAGACGTTAAATATGATCTTAAGCAGTTTCTTTTATCGCTGGCTGGTCTTAAAACCGTCGGCAACAGTAACTGGTTTATATTTGTAATCATTGTTCTTTATATTCTTACTTTTATTGCTTTTGCGGTGACGGGCGGCAAAAAGCATCTTGTTGCAGGCATTGCCGTAACAACTGTTTTGAGCATTGCGGCAACAGCCGTTATGTGGCACTGTTTCGGTGACCATTATTGGTGGTATGACACAATTATGTGTTACCCTCTCGGTATGTGGTATTACGTTGCCAAACCGTATATTGATAAAAAGCTTCTCAACAATTTTGATAAATGGTTTGCTGCCGTTGCATCGTGCGCCATCTGTTTTTCTGCGCTTAAGGCGTTGCTGACGGCAACCAAAGGCAACAGAATTGTGTTTATTCCCATGGCGCTTGTTTTTGCAATCGGAGTTGTGCTGATTTCAATGCGAATAAGCATAAACAACGGTGTTTTGCGTTGGTTCGGCTCAAGGGTTTTCGGCATATATATTCTGCAGAGAATTCCTATGATGGTTTTGCGTTATTTCGGTGTTAACGATGAGCCGTTTTTATACACGGCGGTTTGCTTTGCAATCACAATTGTGTTGGCAGAAATTTTTGAGCGTTCAACAGGCAAGCTTGATGAATGGCTGCACATAACGCCAAAGAAAAAACTTAAAAAATAAAATCGGTCGGAGAACAAATGCTGTTTGTTCTCCGATTTTCTATTGACGAAAAACTTTTTACAATATATAATATAAAATGTAATAATGTGCATCGAAAGGGGCAAGAATATGTATAAATTTTCTGCAAAAGTAAAAAAAGGCACAGCCGTTGTCAGACACACAAAACCTGATAATGCTGATTTTCTTTTTGAAATGAAAGAAGAAAACGGTCTTATCACCGCTTATCTTACCGCAAAAAAAGATGTTAAAATGCACGCTCTTGAGCTTGAAACAGAAAAGGCTTTTGCTGTTGATGACCTTTTTTACGTTAACGGTTATCAGTCATGGTCAACCTCACGCGAGTTCAATAAATACGGTCTGCTCAAGGATATCATTCCTCTTGGCAGAAAGCTTGGCAAATTCCCTGCACGTTGCTGCGGCATTATGAGTGACTATGATTTTGAAGAATACGGCAAAACAGGTTGCTTCCATTCATATACTTACACATATTTCAGAAAAAAGAACAGCCGCAACATCACTCTCTACGGCTCCAAAACAGAGCGTCAGGGTTTCACCGTTTTCAAGGTTGATATGCAGAACGGCAAGTTCATCATCAAAAAGGATATTGAAGGTCTTATGCTCCGCGCAGGCGAAAAGTATGAGGTTTTCAACATCGCTGTAATTGAAAAAGAATACGATGCCGCTTTTGACGAATATTTCTTTGATTTTATGGGTTGCAAAAAGCCCAAAATCAGCCACCTTGCAGGCTACACGTCATGGTATAACTACTTCTCAAAAATCACAGAGGATATCTGCCTGCGTGACCTTGAGGGTATGGACAGAGCCAAGGAATGCGTTGATATCTTCCAGATTGACGACGGTTACCAGACCGCAACGGGTGACTGGCTGAGCACCGATAAGAAAAAGTTCCCCCACGGTATGAAATACGTTGCCGATAAAATCCACGAAAAAGGCTACCTTGCAGGCATCTGGCTTGCTCCTTTCTGCGCTCAGATGAGCTCCAAGGTTCTCAAAGAACATCCCGATTGGATGATTGTTGATGAAGATAACGGCAGAAAGCTCTTTGGCCACGTTGGCTGGGGCGGCGCTTTCACGCTCGATATCTATCACCCCGAAGCAAGAGAATATATCAAGAGTTTCTTCCACACCATTCTTAACGAGTGGGGTTATGATATGGTTAAGCTCGACTTCCTCTTCACCCAGTGTGAAAAGCCCAGAGCAGGCAAAACCAGAGGCCAGATTATGTGTGAGGCAGTTGACCTTCTCCGCGAAGCTTGCGGCGATAAGCTTATCCTCGGCTGCGGCATTCCGCTTGGCCCCTGCATGGGTGTGTTTGATGCTTGCCGAATCGGCTGCGACGTTAACAAGGCATTTGCAGGCGACTGGGTAAACAAGCTTGCAATCAATAATGAAATCCCCTCAACACAGAATTCTCTTAACAATGCCGTTTTCCGCAACCATCTTGACGGCAGAGCATTCTGCAATGACCCCGACGTTTTCTTCCTGCGTGATAATAACCTCACGTTCAACCTTGAGCAGAAACTTGTTCTCGGCAAGGTTAATGCAGTTTGCGGCAACGTCCTTTTCGTTTCTGATAATGCAGGCGATTATTCAGAAAAAACACTCGGCTACCTTAAGAATTTCTTCACCGCAAAGGATTATAAGGTAACAGGCGCAGATTATATCGATAACGAAACCATCCGCCTTTCATTCACCGAAGACGGCAAAGAAAAGGTTCTCACTTTCGATATCTACACGGGCGCAAGCAACATCAACGAGTGCCTTTGATTAAACGGCAATCAGCCGCCTCTGACGGGGCGGCTTTTTATCAACTCAAGGAGTGACAGTTATGAAAAAACAGCAGAGTATTACAGAAACGTTCTGCCCCCAATGCGGTAACAACGTGACCGAAACCGTTGCAAAACAGGTTAACGAGGTGAAAACAAAAAACAAACGCTCCGTAATATTGGCGGCAGTTATTAGCGCGGCATCGGTTATTCTTGTTGCGGCGATAATTGCGGGGTTGGTGTTCGGCACTTCCAAAATAACTCATATAAAAGAAGATGCAATGGCAAAAGAAGCCATTGAGCTTTTAACTGAAAAATGGGAAGAAATATACGAAGATAATGATATCTTTGACATAGAAACCGATAAAATAATAATCATCAAAAACACAAGATTAATAAAAATCAAGGATAACGATTCAGAAATTTTCAAAGACGTTGATTACGTTATGGAGTTCATCCTGTTAAGCGACTATTACGGCGTTGCACCTTATTATATGAACATCGGCATAGAAAACTTTGTCCTGTTCTATAAGGACGGAACTGCGGAGGTTTATAAAACCGACCCGTTTCTGTATCACGCTTCACGCACATATGATTATAATTTTGATGAATTTGTCGACAAAGTAACCGACCTTGATGACAGATATAACAGAACAATAAAAATTGATTGATTCTGATTGCCGAGGTTCCGTAAAAGGAACTTCGGTATTTTGCTGCATTAAAATCTTTGAAAAAATAAAAACAAAAAACCTCTTGACATAACCGAAATCTTATGATAACATATTAAAGCAATTTACGGAGAGATACCGAAGTGGTCATAACGGAACGGTCTTGAAAACCGTCGTACCCTTACGGGTACCGTGGGTTCGAATCCCACTCTCTCCGCCATTTTTTTTAAAACGATA
>JAZNDY010000420.1:0-3489 GCA_045588295.1 Acutalibacteraceae bacterium | reverse complement strand
TGCACCATTTCAAGGCAGTATCTCTTGCTTGTTACGCAATAGTTGAGGTTAAGGCGGGCAAACTCAATCTGTCTGGGAGGCTCTTCAAAGCCGATTTCCTTGACAAACCAATCGTAAAGGGGTCTGTGGTTTTCAAACTCAAGTGAGCAGAGAGAATATGTTACGCCTTCTCTTGCATCAGAAAGAGGATGCGCAAAGTCATACATGGCATAAACACACCATTTATCACCCGTCTGGTGGTGAGTAACGTGTGCGATTCTGTAAATAACGGGGTCACGCATATTGATGTTGGGCGAAGCCATATCAATTTTTGCGCGCAGAGTTCTTTCACCGTCAGCAAACTCACCCTTTGTCATTCTCTCAAAGAGTTCAAGGTTTTCTTCAATTGAACGGTCTCTGTAGGGGCTGTTTTTGCCGGGCTCTGTGAGAGTGCCTCTGTATTCTCTTATTTCATCTGCTGAAAGGTCGCAAACGTATGCCTTGCCGTTTTTGATGAGTTTGATTGCGCATTCATAGATAAAATCAAAGTAGCTTGAAGCATAAAGAACCTTGTTCCACTTATAGCCGAGCCATTCGATATCTTCTTTGATTGCGTCAACGTATTCAACGTCCTCTTTTGAGGGGTTGGTGTCATCAAGACGCAGGTTGCATTCGCCATTGTATTTTTCAGCTGTGCTGAAGTCAATGCAGATAGCCTTTGCGTGACCTATGTGCAGATAACCGTTGGGCTCTGGAGGGAAACGGGTCTGAATTCTGGTGTTGACGCCGTTTGCAAGGTCTTCGTCAATAAAGTCATATATAAAATTTGAATTGGTGTTGATTTCGTCCATGGTCATACATCCTTTTTTATTGTAGGGGCGTGATTTTTCGCCATTATGGTTTAGTTAAAGCTTGCGATTGCTTCTGCAAGCCTTGCTTTAATTTCGTCTGTGCCGAGAAGCTGCATTATTGAATAAAGGTCGGGTGTGTTTCTGCGTGAGGTGAGAGCGATTCTGATAACGGTTGAAACGTCGCCAACGTGACCTTTGAAAGCTTCAGGTTTTTTCTTATATTCCTTAACGTTGGGCGTGAATCCGAGAGGCTCACACATATCTTTGATTCTTGCAAACCACTGGTCTTTATCGTCTGCAAGGTCAAATTCTGCAAGGTATTTTTCTGCAATTGCTTTTGCATCATCTGCCGTGATGTTTTCGGGCAGAGTGTAATCTGTTTTGTAAAGAGGTTTGAAGAAATAAGCAACGTAGTCTTTAACTTCGCTCCATCTTGCAATATCCTTACGGGGTTTGGGGTTTTCACGGTCAATGTTCATCACTGCAGTTGAGAATGCAGGGTCAGCGGTAAAGATATCATAAAACTCGGGGTCATAAACCTTTGCCCAATTTGCAACGTTTTCATAAACCTCTGTTGTGCTCATAACGGAGATAACGTTTTTGCTCACGTCGTTGAGCTTAACAAGGTCAAAAAGGCAACCGCTTGAGCTCATCTTTTTGAGGTTGAAGGGGAATTTTGAAATATCCTCTTTGGGATTGGCTCTGCGCCAATCTTCAAAGTTTGAGTTAATCAGAGTGAGCAGATATTCAAGCACGCTTTCTTTGGGGAAGCCGCCCTCAACAAAGTAGCCGACAGCTGCTTCGGGGTCTTTTCTCTTGGAAAGCTTTCTCTTATCGCCCGTTTCCTCATCGGTTTTAAGCACCTGAGGAGTGTGAGCATATTTGGGAACTTTATATCCGCAGGCTTTGAAAAGCTCAATGTGCTTGGGTACGGATGAAATCCATTCTTCGCCTCTGATAACGTGTGTTGTTCGCATAAAATGGTCATCGCAGGCGTGAGCAAAATGGTAAGTGGGGATACCGTCTGATTTAAGCAGAACTTCGTCGATTATGTTTTCGGGCATTTCAATTTTGCCTCTGATAACGTCATCAAAGATAATCTTTTTATCTTCACTGCCGCCTGAACGCAAGCGAAGCACCCATTGCTTGCCTTCTGCAAGATTCTTTTCAATATCTTCAAGAGTCAGCTCACGGCATTTTGCCCATTTGCCGAAATAACCTCTGATAAGAGCGCCGCCGTTTTCCTGTTGCTCACGGATTTCACCGATTTCTTCTGCCGTGCAGAAGCAGGGATAAGCAAGACCTTTTTCAACAAGGCTTTTGGCAATTGTCTGATAAACCTCTGCGCGTTGGCTCTGGGTGTAGGGGCCGTATGCACCCTTTTCTGTGCCGAAGCCTGTAACGCCTTCGTTAAATTCAACGCCGAAATAATCAAAGCCGTTGATGATTGCCGAAACACCGTCGTCAATTTCTCTCTTTTTATCGGTATCTTCAATTCTCAGGTAAGCAACGCCGCCTGTTGCCTGCGCTGTGAGCACGTCAACAAGAGCGCCGAAAAGACCGCCGATATGGAGATAGCCTGTGGGCGAGGGGGCAAACCTTGTTACTCTTGCACCCTCTGCAAGACCTCTTTCAGGGTAAAGCTCCTCATAATAATCAGGAGTTTTATCAATATGGGGAAACAAAAGCTGAGCAAGTTTTTTGTTATCCAAAAAAACACTTCCAGTCTATTTATAATTATACCCTATTATTATGACAGAAAATTTTACAAGTATCAAGAGAAAATATTAAAAAAATCCTTATAAAATGATGTTTTTTCACTCTGCAGGCAAATATCTTGGCTGTTTGGAATAAACAAAGCAAAAAACGTTCAAAATATTGCTGTAATCTATTTAAAGGAGAGTCGCAATGTTAAAGAAAATCAAAAATGCAAATATATATACCGCACTGGGTATTTGCGTGGTTGCGCTTGCGGTAGCCGCGGTTATCAGCGTTGTGCCCGGCAAAACGGATGCGCCGGAAGAAACGGGTTTTTCAAGAGTAAGCATAAAGTGGAGCGAAAGAAGCGTTGAGCATACAGTGCCCGAAACTGCTGCTGTTGATATCGGGGTTACGGGCATTGAAGATGACCGAAAAGAAACAGAAGCAACAACTGAAAACAGCAAACCCTTTACGGGCAGCTTTGTGTTGCCGATGGGCAACGATATAACAAAGGATTTCAGCAACGGTGAAATGGTTTTTGACAGGACAATGGGCGATTGGCGTGTGCACAGCGGTGTTGATTTTGGCGGAGCATCGGGCAACAGAGTTAACGCTGTGGCTGACGGAGAAATAACGGCAATTTATAAAGACAGCTTTCTGGGCACGGTTGTTGAGATTGACCACGGCAACGGAATGACTGTCAGTTATTGCGGACTTAAGGAAGGCACAACTCTTGCCGAGGGCACGTTTGTTAAAGCCGGTGAAAAAATCGGCACTCTGGGCACAGTGCCTTCAGAAGCGGCTGACGGTGAGCATCTGCACCTTGAAATCAAGGTTGACGGCAAAACCGTTGACCCGCTTGCCGCTCTCAACAGAGTAAGGGAAGAATAAAAAACGGGTCTGTCATTTTGTGACAGACCCTGAATTTTATTCTAATGCCGCAAGGATGTTTGCGATT
>JAZNDY010000419.1:0-2328 GCA_045588295.1 Acutalibacteraceae bacterium | reverse complement strand
AGCGATTTTGATGTTATCGAGCATTACTTCGGCATCTTCAATGCAAGGAGTTTTCAGAATCGCATTCTGACCGTTTTTAAGAATTATTTTCTTTTCATCAAATATCATATTATTCACCAACTTTTTCTGTGTTTTCGGCATAATACTGTGCCTGTGCGTTCCAGAGTTCGCTGTATTTGCCGTTTGCATCTTCGAGGAGTTCTTCGTGAGTGCCTTCCTGAATAACTGTGCCGTTATCGAAAACAACAATTCTGCTGCAGAATCGGCAGGATGAAAGTCTGTGGGAAATATAAACGGCTGTTTTGCCGCCTGCAATATCGTTGAATCTTGAATAAATTTCGCTCTCGGCGATGGGGTCGAGTGCGGCGGTGGGTTCGTCGAGAATAACAAACGGTGCATCCTTATAGAGTGCTCTCGCAATGGCGATTTTCTGTTCTTCACCGCCCGAAAGGTCGATGCCGTCTTTTTCATAGAGTTTATATATTGACTGTTTCAGCTTCTTCGGGAATTCCTCAACTCTGTCTTTTACGCCCGCCATTTCAAGGCATTGCCACACTCTTTCTTCATCGTATTCATCGGAGCAGGCAACGTTTTCGCCTACGGGGAATGCAAGCAGATTGAAATCCTGAAAGACGATCGCGAAAAGCTTCAAGTATTCGGCATAGTCAAACTCACGGATGTCAATGCCGTTGAGCGTGATTTTGCCATCTGTGGGGTCATAAAGACGGCAAAGGAGCTTTATCATCGTTGATTTGCCGCTGCCGTTCATACCGACAACAGCAAGCCTTTCGCCCGACTTTATCTGCATACTGAAATTCTTTAAAATCATCGGTTCTGTTTCGGGATAGGCAAACGAAACGTTGTGAAACTCAAAAACAGAGTTTGCAGGGTCAATACCGTCAACCGTTCTTGTGCCGTTCTCCATATCTGAAACGAGATTCAGATATTCAATTTCCTGTTTTAACTGAGCATTGTTTGCGTGAAGATAACCCGCATTGCCTGCAATATCCGTGCAGGCGGTTATCAGCTTTGTGATTGCGCCATAATATTCAACAACCTTGCCTGCACCGAATGCACCTGCAAGAGCTTTGAGCCCGACGAAAATATAAACAAGACCGCCGAGCAGATTTGTTGAAATCGTGCTTACCTGACCGATGGTTGCCCAGACTCTGAAAGTATCCTTTCTCATCTTTGCGGTGGGGTTGTAAATCTTTTCGGTGATTTCTTCGTTGATAAGTCCTTTTTCATTGAAAATACGGACATCCTTGCCGCTTTCGTTTTCGTTGAGATATTTCTGATTGTAGTATTCAAGAATCGGATTGAATTTCACAACTCTGTTGAAAATATTGAACTGCTTTTTCTCGCTCAGGCTGTGATATTTAACCGAAAGTGCAATCATAACGGCAGAGAAAATAACAAGCGACATACCGAGCAGGGGCGAATCAACAAACGCCATAAATCCCGTAAGCTTTGCAGGCGATTTGCTGAAAACCATGCCCGAAATCATAACAATTGCAACGATAATCGAGAATACGCAGGATATCATTTCTGCCACACATTCGGCAACCCATGTCAGACCGTTGCCGTTATGTGCATTTTCTTCGATTTTGCCGCGAAGCTCCTGAACGGATGAGCTTTCCGCCTTTGCATAGTCGAGTTCAAGAGCCTTTCGGGAGAGAAGAGCAGAATGCTTTTCCCAACAGCTGTTGAGCATTATCAAGGCTTTTCGGTTGATTGTTCGGATGATAACGTCAATAACGAGTGTTGTGATTGTTGCGATGAGAACGTATTTCAATATCTGCTCAAAGCCTTGCTTTTCGGTTAGTGCGGTGATAACAAGACCCGTGCAGTAAATTGTGATATAAGGCGTAACGGCACGGAGAATCTTAACGATGAGATTGAGTGAAAAATAGTTTTTGCCCAGATAGATTTTAACAAGCTTCAAGCCTTGTCTGATTATTTCAAAATCTTCTTTGAAACTTTTCATATAACCGCCTCCTCTCTGTAATATCGGCTCTGTGTTTCAAACATTTCGGCGTATTTGCCGCCGAGTTCAAGCAATTCCTCGTGAGTTCCCATTTCGGCGATTTTTGCATCGTCAAGAAGAATGATTCTGTCGCAGAAACGGGTTGACGAAAGTCTGTGGGATATGTAAATTGCGGTTTTGTCTTTTGTAAGCTCGCTGTATTTGAGATACATATCGTTTTCAGCTATTGGGTCAAGTGCTGCAGTCGGTTCGTCAAGAATGATTATCGGAGCATCTTTATAAAGTGCCCTTGCAAGCAGAAGCCTCTGAAGCTCGCCGCCCGAAAACGCAACCGCACCTTC
>JAZNDY010000418.1:0-1589 GCA_045588295.1 Acutalibacteraceae bacterium | reverse complement strand
ATCATCAACCCCCACTCGGCTGAAATGATGAAAGCCTGGCACGGCTTTATGGCTCTGACAGGCAAAGACAAAAACTGCTGCGATTATATTGAATTCGCATCGAATCAGACCCCTGCGGAAACAAAAGCCGTTACCGCAACGGATACTCTTGAATCCGCAATAGTCAAGGGACTGAAAGAATCGGCATATAATCTTGCGTGCCAAGCGCTAAAAACTGTTTCACCGCTTGAAATTATTGACACAATGATTATTCCTGCCCTCAACACCGTAGGCAAAGGCTTTGAGGCAAAAACCGTTTATCTGCCCCAGCTTCTGATGAGTGCGGAAGCGGCAGGCAGAGCATTTGATGCCGTAAAAGCGGCTATGCCTGCAGGCGAAAGCAAAAAAGGCAGAATCGTTATTGCAACAGTTAAAGGCGACATCCACGATATCGGCAAAAACATTGTTAAAACTCTGCTTGAAAACTACGGCTATGAGGTTATTGACCTTGGCAAAGACGTTGCGCCTGAAGAAATTGTTGAAGCGGCAAAAATAAGCAGTGCGCCTTTAGTCGGTTTGAGCGCATTGATGACAACAACCGTGCCTGCTATGGAAGAAACAATCAGGCTTTTGCGCGCTGAATTACCCGAATGCAAGGTAACAGTCGGCGGTGCGGTTATGACAGAGGAATACGCCGTAATGATTGGCGCAGACAATTTCTCGCCCGATGCGATGCACGCCGTAAGATATGCAGAAGAAATATTCGGTTAACCGATTATTCAGACTGAAGGGTTAAAAATATGAACAACAAAAGAAACACTACACTTGAATTTTTCAAGCTGTTTGCATCCTATGCGGTGGTGTTTATCCACGTTATGTTTAACGGCAACCTTGGGGTTGCCACGGATGCGGTTGCAAGGTTTGCAGTGCCTCTGTTTTTTCTCACGTCAGGTTTTTTCTCATATAACATCACGCCTGAAAAAATCACAAAAAGAATAAAACATATTTTCAAACTGCTTATGTTCGGAACAGGTTGTTATTTCTTTTTCGGTCTGTTACAACCTATAATAAACGGCAGCTTAAAAGACGTTGCGCTGTATTTATTTGATTACGTTAACCCCATTCTCGCACTCAGGCTGTTGGTTTTTAACAAACCCGTTTACAGCGGCCATTTGTGGTATTTATGGGCAATGCTTTACGTTTACGTTGCTTTTTTGCTCGCAACAAAACGGGGCATAAAAGAAAAAACAATATTCAAAGCTTCTTTTATTCTTCTGGCTGTTCACATACTGCTGGGTGAAGGACTTTCCGTTTTCGGCGTTACAATCCCCAATATGATTATCCGCAACTTTGCGTTTATGGGTCTGCCGTTTTTCGGGCTCGGTCTTTTTGTCAAAAAACACGAAAGCAAAATATGCAGAATCCCTGCTCTGGCCGCAGTGCCTGCCGTTGCAACGGGCGTTGTTTTATCGCTCTTATCACGGCAATTCTTCGGCAAAAACGAACTGTATACAGGCTCGCTGTTCATTGTGTTTGCCGCAGTTATCGTTTTTGTGAAACACCCGAATCTGAAACCTTATTCTTTATGGGAAAAGGCAGACGGCTGCAGC
>JAZNDY010000417.1:0-2133 GCA_045588295.1 Acutalibacteraceae bacterium | reverse complement strand
TCAGGTGAAGCAAGGCTTGTTGAAAAGCTTAAAACAAAAGATAACGTTGAATTTATTATGGGTACGGTTATCACCGAATTAATCGGTGAAACATCGCTTAACGGTCTCAAGCTCAGAAAAGAAGCTGACGGCAGCGAGAGCAAGCTTGAAGTTGACGGTTTGTTTGTTGCCATCGGTCTTATTCCCAATAACAAGGCTTTTGCTGATATTGCAGGTCTTGATGAGTGGGGTTATATTGATTCCGATGAAAGCTGTGTCACAAAGACTGCAGGTGTTTTTGTTGCAGGCGACTGCCGCAAAAAGCAGATAAGGCAGATAACCACTGCAGCTGCTGACGGTTCAATCGCAGCTCTTGCGGCTTGCCGTTATATTGATTCGCTTTAATTAAAAAACCCGTAGAAGCCTGCGCTTTTACGGGTTTATTGCAATCAGAGGGTTATTATGAAAGTTATACTTGATAAAATTATTGAATTTATTAAAGAAAATAAAAAGATGACTGCGATTCTGCTTGTTTTTCTCACAGTGGGCGGAATTGTTTCGGGTTTGTGCCTTGACTATTGGAGCAAAACCGGCAGAGCGCCTTTCACCAAGCCGGACAAAGTCTGCGTTGTTATTGACCCCGGTCACGGAGGCAACGACGTTGGCGCAATTAACGGCGGACGGTATGAGAAAGACGATAATCTGCGCCTTGCCTTAAGGGTAAAAGAATGCCTTGAAGAAAAAGGGATTGACGTTATTCTGACCAGGACGGTTGATATCAATATCAGCCTTGAAAACAGATGCGAATTTGCAAACTCGCGGTCAGCAGATTTGTTTGTTTCGCTTCACAGAAACAGTGCCGCAGCCGATGCCAAGGGCGCAGAAATATGGATTGGCAGCGAAAACTCTTACAGAGCGCGCTCACTTGCCAAAAGCATTCTCAACGGTCTGAAGGATGCAGGAATTTCTGAAAACAGGGGAGTGAGGGTCGGTTATATTGGTAACAGAAACGGTGATTACTATATAAATAAAAACACCGATATGACCAGCTGCCTTGTTGAGCTGGGCTTTATTTCAAACGAAACCGATAATGAACTCTTTGATAAAAATCTTGATGCCTATGCTCAGGCAATAGCCGAAGCAATTGAGCAGCACTTATAAAAAACAGCTTGCTTTGTGTTTTAACCACACTGCAAGCTGTTTCTGTTTTATCAAGTTTCTGCAAACGGAGTGCTGATACCCGTCAGCCTGAAATTAACAGGCGCCCTGTCACGGTTAAAGCGGTAAACACTCATCGCAATTCCTATGCCGAAATAAACGCATAGGTTTGAGGAGCCGCCCGCACTCATAAACGGCAGGGTGATGCCGATGCTTGGCAGAAGCATAAGGCACATACCGATGTTGATAATCGTCTGTGCGCCTATCATAAACACCGTGCCGTAGCAAAGAAGCGCACCTGTGAGGTTTCTTGAACGCTTTGCAACCATTGCAATGCGTATAATAATGACAGAAAGCACAACCATCAGTGCAAGGCAACCGGCAAAACCAAGCTCTTCGCCCACAACCGAAAGAACCATATCACTCTCATTAACGGGAACACCGCCCGGTGTCTGTGTGTAAGTGCCTTTAAAAAGACCGTCGCCCCACATTCTGCCTGAACCGATTGCGTTCACGCAACGCTGTTGCTGATAAATGATTTTTTCGTAATCATATTCGCTCAGAGCTTCAGGATAATAGATTGCAAGAATTCTCTGCCTGTGGAAGGTTGAAAGAAATTTTGTCCAGAGCAGGGGCACTGCCGCAAGACCCATACCCACCGCAACGGCAAAATACCTGAGTTTGATGCCTGCAACAAACATCATACCCACAAACATAAATGCAAAAACAATCGCCGAGCCGAGGTCGTCTGTGATGATGATAAGACCTATGGGGATGAGTGCGTGTAAGGTTAACAGAATAACGTTTTTTAAGCTGTTAACGTTGTCTTTGACAGCTTCAATGTGAGCTGTGAAGGTGATTATAAAACCGATTTTAGCCAATTCTGACGGCTGAAAATTAACCTTTGTGTCTCCGAGTTTGATGATGGGAAGCCAGCACCTTGCGTTAGGTCTGTCAGACGGGCCGTCACCAAACGGAAAAAGTAACAGTATCAGA
>JAZNDY010000416.1:0-2620 GCA_045588295.1 Acutalibacteraceae bacterium | reverse complement strand
CCTCAACACCTGCCTGATAGTCAGTGTCAATATAGTTGAACTGAATCTGACAGAATTCAAAACCGTCATAAGCATCAATAACTTTTTTGAAAACCTCAAGGTCATCGTGGAAAGAAAAGCCGAAGTGTTTGATTTTGCCTTCTTTAATAAGCTTCTCGATTTTGGGCAAAACGTCAAACTTGAGCACTTTGTTTTCCCATGAATCGTTGTTGACTGCATGGAGAAGATAGAAATCAACATAATCAACGTCAAGCTTATTAAGCTGTTCGTTAAAAATGCGTTCAACGTCCTCTTCGCATTTAATCTCACCCAAAGGGAGCTTTGTTGCAATATATGCCTTTTCTCTGTAACCGTCTTTTACAGCTTTGCCGACGAGCTTTTCGCTTTCACCGTTGTGATAAAAGAAAGCGGTGTCAAGGTAATTAACGCCGCTGTCAATTCCGAGGCGGATGATTCTTATTGCTTCCTGCTCATCAATTTTGTCTGTGCCCTCAATCAAAGGCAATCTCATACAACCGAAACCGAGTGTTGAAACCTCAACGCCGGTTTTACCCATTGTTCTGTAACGCATATTCTCTTTCCTTTCGGTATATTCAAGATATTATACCATAAAACTTTTTAAAATACAATAGAACAATATTATTTTATATCTTTAAGAGTGTATTTGCCTGCCAGCAAAGCCTTTGCAACTTCCTTTGAATCGCTGACGTCATCTTCAAAATAAACACCGCCCGGTTCCATAGTAAGAACACCGTGAAAATCAGAACCCGAAAGCATTCTGAAACCGTATTTTTCTGCCCACATTCGGGCAATGTCGTTGCGTGAATCGTGGTTGCCGTGGCCGTTATAAACCTCAATGCCGTCAACGATTCCGGGGGATTTTATGAACATACCCGTTCTGAACGGATGCGCCTGAAAAACGGCAAGCCCGTTTTCTTTTGCTGTCGGCATAAAATCCTCGAGAGTGGGGACGTGGGCAAGGTCACGCGAATAAAGAAATTCTTCGTCAAAACCGTAAACCAGATAGTCGTTATCGTTTTCAAGAAAACGCATTTCCATGCCGAGAATAACTTTGAAGTTTTCGTCTGCAAGTTCTTTGGCAATGTGATAGCCGTCGAGAAAACGGTCAACGTTTTCTTTGTATGTACCGCCGAAACGGTCAATGATATGTTGCATATGGTCTGTTATAATAATTCCCCTGTAACCGAGAGATTTATAGCGAGCCACAACGTCTGCCGCAGCAACTCTGCCGCATTCGCTTGATTCAGCCGTGTGAATGTGTGTGTCAAAAAGAAAGCCGCCCATAACAGTAATCTCCTCTTAAATATTTACCGATACATTATATACCGCGCCGTTTCGATATTCAATAGAAAAAGTTAATTTAACTACCTGATATGACAAAAAATTCTTATCATCAGCATTTATAATCATTTACAAGGCAGGTGGTGTTATGAATACGGTCATTTATGCCGATATTCTGGTTGCTATTAATTTGATAATCAATTATTTGCTGTTGCGCGTTTGTTGCTCCGTAACGGGGGCGGATTGCAAAACTCTGCGCCTGTTTATTTCTGCGGCGGCAGGCGGATTGTTTTCTCTGATTATCTTTATAAACGGCATACCGCCGCTGGTGAATTTGCTGATTAAATCAGCGTTTTTGCTGTTTATGGTTGCCGTTGCATTCGGTCTTAAATCGCTTAAATCTTTTGCCAAAAACTGTGCCGCTTTTTTTATTGCAAACTTTGTTTTTGCAGGCATTATGCTGGCAATCAGCATCTTTGTTGCGCCACACAGCGCACTGTATATGAACGGCGTAGCTTACTTTGATATCAACATAATAACGTTGATTGCGGTTTCGCTTGTCTGTTACATAATTCTTTCGATTCTTTCCCGCCTTGCCAAAGGCAGGGCGCCCGCTCAGAGCATCTATGAAATCGCAGTTGAATATAAAGGTGAAAAGTTTTGCACAACGGCGCTTTATGACACGGGCAACAGCTTGCGTGACAGCTTTTCGGGCAGACCGGTTGTGATAGCTGACAAGAGCTTTGCAGAAAAAATCATAGGCAAAAACGGTGATATCACGGAGCAGAAAAACTTCAGGCTTATTCCTTACAGCACAATAAAAAACGGCGGTGCATTGACGGCGTTTATGGCTGATTCCGTTGAGATTTCGATGCCGAAAGGAACGGTTAAGGTAAAGAATATTTATATTGCCGTGCCCGAACAAAAAGTGATTTCGGGCGGCTTTTGCGCGCTTCTGGGAACACCCGTTTTTGATGCTGTTGATAACGATATAAAAGGCAGCGCGGCTGCCGTGAGGAGATGATACGGTGAACAGAATAAAGCTGCTTATAGCAAAAATCAAAGCCCGTTTTTTTGAGGTTGAGGTGGACTACATCAACGGCCCTGACACCCTGCCGCCGCCGCTGACAAAGGAGGAGGAAAACTGTTGCCTTGAAAGGCTTGAAGCAGGTGATGAACAGGCAAGAGAGAAACTGATTGTCCATAATCTGCGCCTTGTGGTTTATATTGCGCGCAAGTTTGAAAACACGGGAATATCTGTTGAAGACCTTATTTCAATCGGCACTTTGGGTCTGATAAAAGCTGTAAATACGTTCAG
>JAZNDY010000415.1:0-1991 GCA_045588295.1 Acutalibacteraceae bacterium | reverse complement strand
CTACAATATTACCGGTTTTGGTCAAATCTCTTGAATTTTATCCGATAATAATATATAATAAATCTAATACAGAATTTTATTGTGAAATTAAGAGGGTTGTATAATGAAAAGAATAATAGGTTTGATTTTATGCTTAAGCATAATTTTCTGCACCTGTTCAATCGGAGCGGTTTCCGCCGACACTGTGGAGTTTGGTGTTTCGGGCGGCAAAACGGCTTATGCCGACACCTTAACCGCAGATAAATTTGCAGAAAAGGTTGCGCAGATAATCGAAGAATACGGCTATATCAGCCAAACGAATGAGGGCAATGATTTTGCAACGGCAAGACTTATTGCAAAAAGTTGCGGCAAAATCAGTACATACGCGGCAACGGCTGTCGTCAGCGGATACGACGGATTATGGGTGCTTCAGTACTCTTCTCCTGAAGAAGCCGCCGCTGCTTACGCAAAGCTTAAAAATGACGGCTCTGTTGAATTTGTGGAAGCGGACAGAAGCGTTAAATCTTTTTCGGTCAGCGAAACCGAGCTTTCAACCGCCGCGGTAAGCTTCAAATATCTTTCGTGGGGCTGTGCTCACATAGGCATCGACAAGCTTAATAAACGCCTTAAATCAACGGGTGCTGACAAAAATAAGGTTTACGTTGCTGTTGTTGACACGGGCGTTAATGCAACGCACGAATATCTTGAAGGCAGAGTTGAGCCCACACGAATCAACACAAGCGGCTCGGGTCAGCGAAACAGCTCCGATGACGATAACGGTCACGGCACACAGGTTGCAGGCGTTATTGCTGATGCAACGCTTGAAAACATTGTCATAAAGCCTTATAAAGTGCTTGACAAGCACGGCAACGGCACTGTTATTTCTCTTGCGGCCGGCATAAACTGTGCGGTCAAAGACGGCGTTGACGTTATCAACGTGAGCGTTGGTTTTTATGAAGATTCAGAGGTGCTTAAAGCCGCTGTTGCAAATGCGCACGAAAACGACATTGTTGTTGTTTCCGCCGCCGGTAACGATAACTCGGATGAGCCGCTGTATCCCTCAAGCTACGAATCGGTTATCAGGGTTGCAGCATCAAACGACCAGAACGTTGCGGCAAACTTCAGTAACTATGGCGGCATTGATATTGCCGCACCGGGTGTTTCAATTCTCACAACCACAATCAGCGGCGGCTACGCCGCATACTCAGGCACATCTCTCGCCTGCCCCCTTGTTGCGGCTGTTGCGGCGGTTATAAGAAGCGTTAATACCGACGCTTCAACCGAAGACGTTGAGAATATGATTAAGGCACTTGCCATGGAATCCTTTGAGCCCAATGCCGAGTTACGCTTCGGTGCAGGTATTCTTATGGCTCCAACGCTCGATGACCTCACCTCCAGCAAAAAAACTGCAACACCCGTGCTTTCAGCTGAAACCGCACTTTACAGAGATGCTTTTGATCTTTCCATAACCTGTGAAACAGAGAATTCGGAAATATACTACACAACGGATGAATCCATTCCGTCAAAAACAAACCCCAACGCTGTATTATACACAGAACCTGTCAGAATCGATAAAACAACCAAACTCCTTGCCGTTGCATATGCCGAAGGACATTACCGCTCATCAATAGCCGATTTTTCGGCAATTGTTGCACCGTATGCAAAGGAAAGTGAACTTACGGTTGACGAAAACGGCGTTCTGACCGCATACACGGGCACACTAACCAGCCTTTCAATCCCCGAAAAGGTAAATGGAATCACCGTTAAAAAGCTTGGTGACGGCGTACTAAAAAGCAGAGGTCTCACGGAGCTTCTTTTACCGAACACAGTTACGGTAATAGGTAAAGAAAGCGTTGCAGAAAACCCGAAACTTAAATCAATTTACGCCTTCAATGTAAACACGGTTGAAGAAAAGGCTTTTTATAACTGCGTTTGGCTCAAGAATATTTATCTTGATTCACTCAAAAACATCGGCGAATATGCTTTCTATAACGTGGGAAGCAAAGCTTTTG
>JAZNDY010000414.1:0-1978 GCA_045588295.1 Acutalibacteraceae bacterium | reverse complement strand
GAGCTTATTAAACTTCTTGGTAAACTTCAGTACCGTACAAGTTACGGTCAGAATGTACTCAATCATTCTCTGGAAGTTTCATACATCGCAGGTCTTATGGCTGCTGAGTTAGGAGCAGACGTAAAGACAGCAAAACGTGCAGGTCTTCTTCACGATATCGGTAAGGCACTTGACCACGAGATGGAAGGTTCACACGTTGACCTCGGCGTTGAGTTTGCAAAGAGATATAAAGAAAACGAAAATATCCTTCACGCAATCAAAGCTCACCACGGTGAGGTTGAAGCAAAAACTCTTGTTGCTTGCCTTGTTCAGGCTGCAGATGCTATCTCAGCCGCAAGACCCGGCGCAAGAAGAGAAGACGTTCAGAACTATATCAAGCGCCTTGAAAAGCTTGAAGAAATCGCCACCTCATTTGAGGGCGTTGAGCGTTCATTTGCAATTCAGGCAGGCCGCGAAGTCCGCATTATGGTTAAGCCTGAGCTCGTTAATGATGACAAGATGGTTCTTCTTGCACGCGACGTTGCAAAGAAGATTGAAGAAAGTATGGAATATCCCGGCCAGATCAAAGTTCATCTTATCAGAGAAAGCAGATCCATCGATTTCGCAAAATAATTTTCCAAGGGGCTGCGCTTGCAGTCCCTTGTTTGATTTGAAATAATTTGCAACCCTCCGTCATTTTCTTGCGAAAATGCCACCTCCCTTCAAAGGGAGGCTAACCGCACCGGTCAGCCTTCGGCTATAATATTGCTCGCTTCTTGGACTCCTTTTGAAAGGAGCCGGCGGTACGCCTGAGGATTGCGGATTCAGATTTGAGCGATTGTAATAGCTATTATATTCAAAGTACAGAAGGAGTTATAATGAATATTCTTGTTATCGGTGACGTTGTTTCGTCAAAAGGCTGTGAATTTCTGCGCTCTGCTCTGCCTTCATTCAAAAAGGTCGAGGGCATTGACCTGTGCATTGCAAACGGCGAAAATTCGGCAGTCGGCAACGGCATAACTCCTTTTTCCGCGCAATATCTTTTTGACAGCGGCGTTGATTTTTTAACAACGGGCAACCACGTTTACCGCCGCCGTGAGATGTATGATGTGCTTGATGAGAGCGATTGCATCATCAGACCTGCAAACTTCAATAAAAACAACCCCGGCAAGGGCTATGCGGTTATTGATATGGGCTTTGTCAAGGTTGGTGTTATCAACCTGATGGGCAACGTTTATATGGACAGATGCGACAGTCCGTTTGCTGTTGTTGATGAAATTCTGCCCAAGCTTTCCGATTGCAGAATTATCCTCGTTGATTTTCACGCTGAAGCAACAGCAGAAAAAAGAGCGCTCGGCTATTATCTTGACGGCAGGGTGAGTGCTGTTTTCGGCACACATACCCACGTTATGACGGCCGATGCACATATTATGCCCAAGGGTACCGCCTATATTACCGATATCGGTATGACGGGCCCCAAGGTTTCCGTTCTCGGCGTTAAGCCTGAAATTTCAATCGAATGGCTTAAAACAAGTATGCCTGCAAGGTTTGACACTGCAGAGGGCGACTGCATGATGAACGGATGCATTTTTGAAATTGAAAATAAAACGGGCAAGGTAATCAATATCGAGCCCGTAACCATAGAATAAGGTGGAACTATGCAAAAACTTTTGAGCTATATGCGTTCCGCCTGCCAGCAATATGAAATGATAAAAGAGGGCGACAGAATTGCCGTGGGCGTTTCAGGCGGCAAGGATTCAATGGCGCTTCTTGCGGCAATGGCGAATCTGCGCATTTTTTACCCCGAAAAATTTGAGCTTGTTGCAATCACGCTTGACCCCCGTTTCGGCGGCGAGGATGCCGATTATTCCGAGATTGAGGAGCTTTGCAAAAGGCTTGACGTTGAATATATTATAAAACGTACACAGCTTGCAGAAGTGATTTTTGACATCAGAAAAGAATCAAATCCCTGCAGTCTGTGCGCAAGAATGCGCAGAGG
>JAZNDY010000413.1:0-6478 GCA_045588295.1 Acutalibacteraceae bacterium | reverse complement strand
CTCGGCACAACAACCGTGCGTGATAAAAATGCAAAGAGCGGTTATTCGATTATCAGCGAGGTCGGTTATCTTGAATTCGGCACGGATATTGTGATGCTTACCGTTCCCGGTGAGCTTGTTCCTCAGCTTGTTTACGGCAACGTTGTTGATAAAACACAGTCATATCTTGGCGAAGATTGGGAGCTTGACTGCACAGCAGACCTTATTGAAGGCGATAAAACCGTTCTTGTTATGGGTCTTTGCAACGATGCAATCGGTTACATTGTGCCTGATAACGATTACGCACCCTTCATTGCGGATTCACTCTGGAACACTGATCTTGGTGAAAAACTCTGGGGCAAACCTCAGCGCCATTATGAAGAAATGCTTTCAACGGGCAGTAACGCAGGCTCAACGGTTATGGGTGCGCTCAACAGCATCGTCAAAGAATATAATTAACTCTCATATCGGAGAAACACTATGGAAGTCAGATACATAAATTCAAATGAAGCGGCGGATTACCAAAAGGTTTCAGCGGCATCGTTTATCTGGAATTTCAATGCTGAAGAAGACGGCAATGTCAATTGCCCCATTCTTGCGGCTTTTGAAAACGGCAAACTCATTGCAGGCGTTGAAATGAAAGAGTTTAAAACAACTTATTGCGGCAATGTTCTTGATGTTATTGTGGTTGACGGTGTATGCAGTCTGCCCGAATTCCGCAGAACAGGTTGCGTCAGAGCAATTTTTGATAAAATCAGCGAACTTGCAGAAGAAAAGGGCTGGGTGCTTGGCTTTTTGCATCCGTTTTCAATTGAATATTACGAAAAGTTCGGTTATGCAAACCTGAACCGCATTTTTTCTGTCAGAGTGCCGTTTGAAAACCTGAAGCATATTCCGAGAAACACCAACGTAACTCTTTATACAGGTGAACAGTTTGAAGAGCTTTGCGAGCTTCATTCAAAATGCGCGCTTAAAGAAAACCTTGTCTGCATCCGTGACGATAAAAAAGATTTTTGCGCAACCCCGTATGAAAGCGCTGATTACACTTATATCAGACGCAATTCCGAGGGTGTTGCAGACGGATACGTGCGCTTTACCGTTAAAAGACCCGATGAGGTTGCAGTCAGTGATTTGTTTGTGCTTTCGCCCGAGGCTCTTTACGGCTTGATCGGTTTTTTGCGTAACTATGACGGAATTGCAAAAAGCCTTGTTGTCAGCGGTCAGTATCAGGGCTCGTCTTTTGCCTGCTTTGCAGACAGAATTGACAAGGCGGCTTATGAGCAAGGTGGGGGAGTTGCAGGCAGGATTTATAATCTTAAAAAGTTTCTTGAAAGCAACGTTTACCCGAATGAACACGGCAAATTCAGACTTCTCAGCCTTGATAACATTGCGCGCAACGCAGGTGTTTTTGAGGTTGAATATGAAAACGGCAAGGCGGCTGTTACTCACACGGAGGGCGGAGAATACGATATCGCACTTACACCTGCCGCGGCTGCAAGGCTTATGCTTGCGGGTGAAGGTCATAACGCAGAAACTGCAGTCTACATTAACGGTGTTGAAATCAAAGGTAATGCAGACGATTTCTTCAAAGCTTTTCCTCACCGTCCCACGCGTTATACTGAAAATAACCGTTCATAAATGCAAATAATAAAAAATACCGCTTCATCATCACGGTGAAGCGGATTTTTTGTGCTTAAACAGTGCAGAGAAAATATTCCGTTATTGTTTCGGGCGTTTCTTTCATTCCGTTGCTGACCCACCATCTGACCGTTTCAATAAAAGCTGAAACAGTTTGATTAATAATAAAGTCTTCAGGCAGATTTTTGTTTTTATTTTTGTTGATTAACGGCAGTTGTTTTTCCACAAGCTTATAAAGATTTGCTTTGAAATAGCGCAGAAAAAGCTCGTTGTTGCGGCAAGCAAGCAGGTCAAGAATATTTTTATCGTTTTTGGCAATATGCATAAACAGATGCAGGAATACGGAATTCGGGGCGTCGCAGTCGAAAATGTGACTGTGTCCTGTCCGATTGACGTCTGTCGCATCAAAAATATGGCAAAACAATTCTTCGCACAGCTCTTTGAGCAGAAAATCTTTTGTTTCAAAATGCGCATAAAAAGTTGCTCTGCCAACGTCGGCACGCTCGATAATTTCTCCGACAGTGATATGCGAAAAATCTTTTTCGGTAAGTAAGGATGTGAATGCTTTGAAAATAGCTTTCCTTGTTTTTCTTTGCCTTCTGTCCATATTTCCTCCATACAAAAATCACGTTTTGTTCAGTATTGAATATTGTAGCAATAACATATATTGAATACGTACGCTGTGTTGATATAATAATAGTGAACAAACTGTTCTTTAATGTATTTATTGTACAGTGACGTCAGGCAAAAGTCAACGGGAGGCATATATGAAAACTTCAAAAAATATTTTGATTGCTTTTGTTCTTAATCTGGCATTTTCGGCTTTTGAGCTGTTTGGCGGATTTTTTACGGGCAGTGTTGCCATTGTTTCGGATGCCGTTCACGATTTGGGTGACGCAATAAGTATAGGTATTTCCTTTGTCCTTGAAAGAGTCAGTAAAAAACAACCTGACGAAAAATATACCTACGGTTACGCACGCTATTCCGTTATCGGCAGTGTGATTACAACGTTTATTCTTTTGTTCGGTTCCTGTGCGGTTATTTTCAATGCCGTTAACAGGATAATTAACCCTGAAGAAATCAATTATAACGGTGTGATAATTTTTGCGGTTGTGGGCGTGTGCGTTAATTTTGTTGCGGCTTATTTTACACGCGGCGGTGATTCGCTTAACAGCAAGGCTGTTAATTTGCATATGCTTGAGGATGTTCTCGGTTGGGCGGTTGTTCTTGTTGGCGCGTTTGTTATGAAGTTTACTGGTTTTGCTCTTATTGACCCGATTATGTCAATTTGCGTATCGCTGTTTATTTTGATAAGTGCGGTTAAAAACTTGAAAACCGTTATTGATTTGTTTCTTGAAAAAACACCGAGCGGCACTGATGTTAATGCAATCAGAGAGCATATCTGTTCAATAGACGGCGTTAAAGACGTTCATCATATTCATATCCGCAGCTTTGACGGCGTTAACAACTGCGCAACCATGCACGTTGTTGCGGACAGTGCCGATTTTGCCGCAATTAAAAATAAAGTGCGTGAAGAATTGCTTGAACACGGAATATGCCACGCAACAATTGAAACTGAAACAGAAAACGAAAAGTGTGAAAACCCGGTTTGTTCCGTTAAGGTTATAGGCGCATCACAGCACTGCCATCATCATTGATAAACGAAAATACCGCTTCATTATCACGGTGAAGCGGTGTTTCTGCGTTTTATAAATCAATATCAATTTCATATTTGCCGTCTATCAAGATAACGTTCAGTCCGTTTTCTTCGGCATTCTTTTTGTAAAACCTGTTATCGTTAATCAGTTCGTCAGGTGTGCAGCTGTCACACAGGCGCCTTTCTATGACGTTTGCATATTTTATAATGTCATCAAAATGCCTGCCTATGTAATCCTCGTTCATAACAAGGCAATAATACCTGATTTGTTCAAGATATTCTGCAGTAAAATCCTTCTGCCAATCAAACGGCACGTAACACCCCTCAACAATCAGGTTTTGTTTGTTTTCAACGGCTGTTTTTATCATTTCACGGGCAACAGGCCAAAGATATGCGGTCAGTTCATAATCATTGCTCAGCGGCGTAAGGTCTGTGTTGCCGCTTCTGATTAAACCCATTTTAATGTGGTCAAGCGAATAATAAGGGTATTTATATTTTTCAAGCAATTTCTGCGCAAGAGCGGTTTTTCCGGTGTGGGATGCACCTGTTATAATAACAATCAAAATTTACACCCCTTTGAAGCAGTCAATAACGTCGGAGCCTGCTCTGACAAAGGCAATGAACTCATCAATTTTTGCGGTGATTTCATATGTACCTTTTGAGTATGTTTTCATATCCTTTGTCAGAATCCATTCACCATCGGGGATATAAACGGTTTTAACCGTCTGACCCTGTTCGCATATGGGCGCAAAAATAATATCGTCGCCAAACATATACTGTGTTTCAAGTGTGTAGCAGATTTCGTCATCAGGGAATTCAAAAAACATGGGACGCATAATCGGATAGCCTTTTTCGTTTGCAACGTCGGCTTGCCTGAGAATATACGGTTTTAACTTTTCGCGGATAAATATCAGATTCTTTAAAATATCAAAGTTTTCTTCGCCGAAACTCCAGATTTCGTTCGGGTCGCCGCTTGGCTCAATAAGACCGGGTGGTGGCTCAAAATGGCGTATTCTTGAGCCGTGAAGTCTCATAACGGGGCTGAAAAGACCAAACTGAAACCAGCGTGCAATCAGCTCTTTAAAATAATCGCTCCTGATGTCTGCGCCGTAAAAACCGCCGATATCCGTGTTCCACCACGGAATGCCGCACATTGCTATGTTAAGCCCTGCTTTTATTTGGCAGGCAAGGCTTTCAAAAGTTGATTCAATATCGCCTGACCAGACAAGAGAGCCGAATTTCTGGCTGCCCAGATAAGCGCAACGGGTGAGCGTAATTATATCGTTTCTGCCGATTGACTTGAAGCCGTCATAAGCCATTTTTGAATAGTAATAGGGATAAAGCAGGGCAACCATATCGCCTCTGCCTGCATACCATATCAGATTATCAAAATGCTCGGGATGAATTTCAGGCTCAGCCTCGTCAAACCACAGGGCATCAACGCCGTTATCAATATAGTTTTCTTTCAGCTTATTCCAGACGTAATCTCTTGTTGCAGGGTTGGTAACGTCAATTTCATTCTGCCAACCGTAAAAATCAAAAACTCTGTCAGGACCTCTTGCGGTGCGCATCAGCATATTGCTGTTTCGCATATGCCAATAATTTTCGCTGAACTGGTTGATTGTTGGCCACATTGAAACAACAAGCCTTGTGCCCATTTTATGCAGCTCATCCGTCATAGCCTTAACGTCGGGCCAATATTTGGGGTCAAACTTATAGTCACCCTGTTCCGTCCAGTGAAAATAGTCGGCAATAATAACAGATAGGGGAATGCCGAGTTTTTTATATTTTCTTGCAACAGAAAGCAGCTCTTCCTGTGTTTCATAGCGGAGTCTGCACTGCCAGAAGCCTGCAGCCCATTCAGGCATTTTGGGGGCATAACCCGTTAAATCTGCAAGGGTTGTGCAAACCTCTTTGGGTGTACCGCCAATAACAACAAAATCCATAAATCTGCAGCAATCGCAGCTCCAGCGTGTGCGGTTGTTTGAAAGCTCGCAAAGACCCGTTGAAGGGTTATTCCAGATAAAACCGTAACCGAGCGAGGAATAAACGTAAGGTATGGTGCATTTTGCGTTTACGTTTCTGATATCAATTGATGAGCCTTTAAGGTCAAATTCATTATCCCAACTGTGACCCAGACCGAAAAAATGCTCGTTTTTATTCGGCTCAAACATTATTCTTGCCGACCACAGACCGCTGCCTTTGTTGTCAAAATGCCTGTAGTTGCTTTTAAAAGTCAACTCGGGTTTTTCTTCAATTATGATTTTTTCGTCTTTATAGAAAGTCAGTTTTCCGTTAGGCTCAAGCTTAACCTTGAGTGTGCCGCAGGTAAGAGCAACGTAGTTATCTGCTTGCTCAACCACAGCATCGGCATTTTGCGGCATAAGAGTATAGTTTTCATCAATTACTTTGCAATCGGGGAAAGATTGAAAGCGTATTGCATTTTTGCCGCAGGGGGTGATGCGTATAAGCTCTGTGTAACGCATAAGAAGCAGTTCGTTTTTGTTGACAGTAACGTTTTGCATACCGTTACCTCCTCGGTTGGTTGATATAAAAATTATAGCATATCCGCACCAAAAAACAATGCTTTATTTTGTGTTTGCATAATGAACAATAATTTATCTTGTTGTATAATTATACCGTTAAGCCTTGCAAAGAAACAGCCGGTGTAATATAATTTCACTGTAAAAAATAATTAAAGGCGGAGGATTTTTATGAACGCAAAATACCCCAATCTGTTATCTCCCGGCAAAATCGGCAAGGTTGAACTTCGCAACAAAACCGTTATGGCGGCAATGGGCATGAGCCAGAGCGATAACGGTTTTGTCAACAAGGCGGTTATCAACCACTATGCTGAGCGTGCCAAGGGCGGTGTCGGCGCAATCATCGTTGAGGTTACCTGCGTTGATTCACCCCTCGGTCTTAACACAAAAGGTATGCTTATTATTGATGATGATAAGTATATCCCCGGCATGGCTCAGCTTGCCGATGCTATCCATGAGGGCGGCTCAAAGGCGTTTCTTCAGCTTTCGCACACAGGCAGAGGCGCAAGAAGAAAAATCATCGGCGATCAGCCCGTCGGCCCCAGCGCCGTGCCGATGCCTTATTCATATATGATGGGTCTTGCCAACGAAACTCCCCGTGAATTGACAAACAAAGAAATCAAAGATATTGAAGAAAAATATGCTCAGGCAGCTCTGCGTG
>JAZNDY010000412.1:0-4225 GCA_045588295.1 Acutalibacteraceae bacterium | reverse complement strand
TGGAGCCGCTTCTGGGCGGCAAGCTTGCAGTGCCTCACGAAATTGTTGCAGAAAAGCTTGACGGCGCAAAAACTCCCGTTGAATGGGCACTTGACTTTGTTTGGAATTTTGCAGACGTTTCAATGCTTCTAAGCGGTATGGGTTCTGAAAAAATGGTAACAGAAAATATCAGCTATGCAGACAAAGCTTCAGCCGGTATGCTCAGCGATGCAGAGCTTGAAATGCTCCGCGGTGCAAAATCAGCTTTTGACGAGCTGACCGCAGTTAACTGCACAGGCTGTGAATACTGTATGCCCTGCCCCTTTGAAGTTGAAATCCCCAAAGTTTTTGCAGCTTACAATAACATCACAACAGGCGGCAGAAGAGCTGTTAAAGAGATTATGCCTGACATTGAATACATTGCAGAAAGATGCCAGAAGTGCGGCGCTTGCGTTAAAGCTTGCCCCCAGCACATTGACATTCCCGAAAAGCTTCACAAAATCAAAAACCAATTCTGAAAAGAGGTAAGACAATGAAAATTCTTTTTCAGGGCGATTCAATAACGGATTGCGGCAGAGACAGGGCTGACATACACAACCTGGGCGCAGGTTACCCCAAATATGCCGCAGAGCTTATCAGAGAGGCTCACCCCGACACCGATTTTGAATTTATCAACCTCGGCATAAGCGGCAACCAGACAAAAGACCTTGTTGAGCGCCTGCAGAGCGATTTTATTGACGTTCAGCCCGACCTTGTTTCAATCCACATCGGTATTAACGACACGTGGCACAGAGCGGCTGAACGCAACTGGCTCGGTCACGATGCTTTTGAGGCTCAGTACAGAAAAGTGCTCACTGAAATCAAAGAAAAAACAAACGCAAAAATCCTTATAATTGAGCAGTTTCTTCTCCCTGTTGAGGATAAACTGTTTTTCAGAGAAGACCTTAACCCCAAGATTGACATAACAAGAAAGTTAGCAAGAGAATTTGCTGATTTTTATATTCCGCTTGACGGATTGATGGCACAGGCTTGCGTTGACAAAGGTGCATCCCACTGGTCAGACGACGGTGTGCACCCAAACGAAAACGGTGCAAAGTTTATAGCCGCACTTTACGCAGAAGCTTTTGAGAAAATCAACCTTTAATTTTTATTCAAACCAAAGAAGGCGAAAAAAATGAATAATGTTAAGAAAGTGTTGAATTATATTTTCATTGACGGCCTTTCGGGTATGGCGCTCGGTCTTTTCGGCACGCTGATAATAGGAACCATACTTGCACAGGCAGGCAAATTCATCCCAGGCACCATAGGCACGTACGTTGTTGCTGTTGCAGGGATAGCCAAAGCAATAACAGGCGCAGGCATCGGTGTGGGTATGGCGTTCAAATACAAATGCTCTCCCCTTGCAAGTGCTTCGGCGGCGGTTGCAGGCATGGTTGGTGCTTTTGCACCGCAGATTGTTGCCGGCACGCAGATTGTTATTACCAACAAGCCGGGTGACCCGTTATGCGCTTTTATTGCCGCATTCTTTGCTATTCAGGTCAGCAAACTTATCAGCGGCAAAACAAAGCTTGATATCATACTTACCCCTGCGTTATCGATTATCGCAGGCAGCGCGGCAGGTTTGTTTATAGGTCCGCCTGCATCAAAAATCACAGCTTACATAGGCGACCTTATTCATTGGGGTATGGAACGCGAGCCTATCCTGATGGGCATAGTTGTTTCTGTTGTTATGGGCATTTGCCTCACTTTGCCGATAAGCTCGGCGGCAATCGCAATGTTGCTTTCTCTTGACGGAATTGCAGGCGGTGCGGCAGTCGTCGGCTGCTGTGCGCAGATGGTCGGTTTTGCCGTTGCAAGCTACCGCGAAAACAAAGTCGGCGGTCTTATTGCTCAGGGTGTGGGCACTTCAATGCTCCAGATGCCCAACATAGTCAAGCATCCGCAAATCTGGATTCCACCCATCATCACCAGCGCAATCCTCGGCCCGATTTCATCGGCAGTGCTCAAGATGGAATGTTCTCCCGAAGGCGCAGGAATGGGCACATCAGGGTTAGTCGGTCAGTTTTCAACATATTTTGCAATGGTTGATGCAAACCACTCCCCCGTTGTTGTGCTGATTGAAATTCTTGTTATGCACTTTATCGCACCGGCTCTCATAACACTTGCAATTTCAGAGTTTATGAGAAAGAAAAAGTTTATAAGCTTCGGTGATATGGAGCTTAAAAATATGAACTGATTAATCTGAAAAGAATATTTTACGGAGGTCAAAAAGATGACAAAAAGATTAACAGCAATCACCCTTGCAGTTGCTATGCTTTTCACAGCCGCATTCTGCGTACCCGCCACAGCCGCAACAGACGTTACTTCACCCGTTGAACAGAAGTTTTACCGTTTTGTTGACAAACTTCTTGACGGCCTTGTAAACGGCATTGCAGCACTCATCGTCGAACCCAATTATCTTATTGACAAAGACGATTACGTTTCCGAAAACTTCTATGAAGGAATGAGCGCAGACGAATTCCTTTCAACACCTGCTGCAGGCGCAAAATGGTCAATCGGCTATTCAAACGCAAGCATCCAGACAGGCAAAGAGCTTGAAGGCGGCCACAGTGTTGGCGGCAGCCTTGCAATCGGCGACAAGTTTGCAACAAACATTATGGATGACCAGAAGGTAAGAACAATTGCAGTTTCAGACGGCAGAGGCATTACCATTTTTGCCTGCATCGACTCCTACGGTCTTTCATCAACCGACGTAAGAGGCATCAGAGCTGCTTTTGCAGAAGAAGCCGAAAAGCTTGGCCTTGACATCACCGCAGTTAACATCTCTACTCTTCATCAGCACAGCTGCGTTGACACATTCGGTCTTAACGGCAACCTTATTACAGCCCTTTTCACATCCTGCATCAGAAACATCCTTGGTCTTAAGCTTCCCAACGGTCAGAATGAAGAGTTTATGGAAAACCTTTACAACGTTACCGTTGACTCAATGCTTAATGCTGTTGAGGATATGAAGGAAGGCGAGCTTTACTACGGCTCCGCTGATGCAACAAAATATATTTATGACAAACGTGCTCCCTACGTTTATGACAAAGAACTTCACAGACTTCGCTTTGTTCCCGATGACGGCAGTGCAGAAACATGGCTCCTTAACGCTCCCATTCACTGCGTAGGTTACGGCGCAGGCGGCACTGAAATCACAGGCGACTATCCTTACTTTATGGAAAAATACATTAATGAAAATGCAAAAGCAAACGTTTTCTATATCCTCGGCGCAGAGCTTGCCTTGACATCAGAATATGATTATCTGCCCGAAGTTGACCCCGAATCAGCACCTTACAAAGAGCAGGGCGAAGGTTATGCAAGACTTGCTCTCTTTGGCGAAGAGCTTGCAAGACTCGCTATCTCAATCAACAACGACAAGGCTGTTGCCCCCATCTTCAACATCAGACTCACAGAAACTTATCTCCCCGTTGATAACAGCATTCTTAAGATTGCAGCAAGAGGCGGTCTTCTTATTAACCAGTTTGTTAAGAACAACGGCACATATGAAGCAGTAACAGAGGTTGGCTACTGCGAATTCGGCACAGACCTTGCAGTTGCACTTATCCCCGGTGAGCTTGCTCCCGAAATCGCTTACGGCGGCGTTGTTTCACCCGAAGAAACATGGGATGGCGACGAATGGAATTATTCATCATTTGCCGATGCAACAGCAGACAGAAAGCTTCTTGTTTTCGGCGTAACAAATGACCAGATCGGCTATCTGCTTCCCTCAAACGAATGGCATTCATATCTCACAGAGAATGAAGAAATCGCTTCAACAGGCCGTATGGCAGGCGCACTCGTTGCAGATGCTTTCCTCAGTCTCTTCAACGAAGTAAGATAAACCCGACCAAACACAGAGGGGTCGGCACTGAGCTGACCCCTCTGTTTGAATTATGAACGATTAACCCGACCCGTTTCGGATTAATCATTGATTATTCAAATTAAGTTAAACGGAGGTGATTCACATGGCAAAAAACAGTTCACTCAGATATGCGCTCAAAGAAACCGACTGGTTTCTTTACCTCACCTGCATTCTTACGTCTGCATTCGGTGCGCTGATGGTTTACAGCGCAACCAGAAACAAAGCTATTGACGCAGGCACGTTGCTCAGCCGTGAATGCCTGATTATGGTTATTGCCTCGGTGCTTGGCGTGGTGTTGGCAATAGTTCTGTTCAAAGGACTGCCTGAGTTTTTGTATGAATT
>JAZNDY010000411.1:0-4563 GCA_045588295.1 Acutalibacteraceae bacterium | reverse complement strand
GGATTTACATCTTCGGGCGATACAAGCCTATATTCGGCTAAGGTTTCATCGCCTAATTTGAAAGAAATTTTACCAAGAACCTGACCTTTTTCAACGGGTGCGGCAGCATCAACCGCTAATTCAATGTTTTGTTTGATTTCGCTCTCCTTGCCTTTAGGAATAAGTACGGGTTCAGGTTTCGGGATTATCGGCATAATGCTGTTTTTAACTCCGTTTATCACCTTCACTTCCGGTATCAGTTTTGGGTCAATAACGGGTGTAACGGTAACGTAATTTGAAAACCCCCAATTGAGCAATGCTTTAGCGGTTTCAAATCTGTCACTGCTGTTTTCACTGCCAAGCACCACCGCAATCAGGTGGGTGCCGTTTCTTTTTGCGCTTGCTGAAACGCAGCAGCCTGCTTTTGCGGTTGTGCCGGTTTTAAGACCCGTTGTGCCTTCAAAAAAACGCACAAGCTTGTTTGTGTTAACAAGCTCCGTTTTGCCGTCACGCAACGAATCCATCCATATTGTGGTGTAATTTATAATCGTTTCGTGCTTGAGCAGCTCGCGACTCATTGTTGCCACGTCAAGAGCTGTGGTCAGGTGCTTTTCAGCTGTGTCGTCAAGTCCTGTGCAGTTTTCAAAATATGTGTTTTTCATTCCTAATTGAGCGGCACGCTCGTTAAGCATATTAACAAAAGCCTCTTCACTGCCTGCAACATATTCACCGAGAGCTGTGCAGGCATCGTTTGCGCTGTAAACTGCGGTTGCTTTGAGCAAATCGTCAACTGTCATTTGCTCACCTTCTTTGAGCCATATCTGTGAGCCGCCCTTTGATGACGCATTTGCTGAAACCGTAACAACATCGCTCAACTTGATTTTGCCTGAATCAATTGCTTCAACAACAATAAGAAGCGGCATAATTTTTGTCACGGAAGCAGGGTAGAGCTTTTCGTTTTCGTTATATTTCATCAGAATTTTACCTGTTGATGCATCCATAAGCACTGCGGCCTTGGCTTTTATTTCAACAGGCAAAGTTTCTTCAGCGTTGGTTAAAATAAGCGCGGAAAAAGCAACAACAACTGCGGCAACGGTGCAAGCCAACGATTTAATAAATCTTTTCATATCCAAAACTCCCTTCAAAGTAATATATGTTTGCGGCGGTGTTGATTATCACCGTTTTTTCTGTTATAATGCTGTTAATGCTAAATTTATTGCGAAAGGCGAAATTATGAAAGCTGCTTTTTATACCTTGGGTTGCAAGGTTAACCAATATGAATCACAGGCAATGGCGCAGAATCTTGAAAAACACGGCTTTGTTATCTGCGATTCCAACGAGGAAGCTGATGTTTATATTATTAATTCCTGCACGGTGACGGCAGAGAGTGACCGCAAAACGCGCCAGAGCGTGCGCCGTTTCAAAAAGCTTCATCCCGACAGCCTTGTTTTGCTGACAGGTTGTATGCCGCAGGCTTTCCCTCAGGCAAGTGCAGAGCTGGACAGCGCAGACATTGTTATCGGCAATAAAAGCAACCATCTTGTTTACAACTATATTATGCAATATATAAACGGTAGCGGAAGAATTGTTGCTGTGGATGAGCACAAAAACGGCGAAGCTTTTAATGGCGACACCATTGACTCTTTCCGTGAGCGAACAAGAGCAAACGTTAAAATCGAGGACGGATGCAACCGTTTCTGCTCATATTGCATCATTCCTTATGCAAGGGGCAGAGTGCGCTCAAAGCCTCTTGACGTGTTTAAAGCAGAGGTTGCAGAGCTTGAGAAAAACGGCTTTTGCGAAATTGTGCTTGTTGGCATCAATCTTTCAGCATACGGTACTGATATCGGTTCAAGCCTTGCTGAAGCGGTTGAAGCGGCGGCAGAATTTGACGGCATCAAAAGAATCAGACTCGGTTCGCTTGAGCCCGACCATATAACCGATGATGTTATTGCAAAGCTTGCGGCGGTTAAAAAATTCTGTCCGCAGTTCCATATTTCATTGCAAAGCGGATGCGATAAGACGCTCAAGAAAATGAACAGGCACTACACCGCAGAGGAATATTTTGAACTTTGCCAAAAACTCCGTAAAAATTTTGACGGCGCAACCCTCACAACTGACGTTATGGTTGGCTTCCCTGATGAAACGCAGGAGGATTTTGAAGCTTCGCTTGCTTTTGTTAAAAAAGTTGGCTTTGAAAAAGTTCACGTTTTTCCGTATTCACGCCGCGAGGGCACACCTGCGGCAAGAATGGCAAACCAGGTTGAAAATGCCGAAAAATCAAGAAGAGCCGCAATAATGATTGAAGAAACCGATAAGATAAGAGAAAACTTCCTTAAAGCGCAGATCGGCAAAGTGCTTGACGTTTTGCCCGAAGAATTCCATAATGGCTTTGTGCAAGGATACACGGCAAACTATACGCCTGTAAAAATTATGGGCGCAGAGAACGAAAAGGATATAATAAAAGCAGAAATCACCGCAGTTGAGGACGATTTCTGCATAGGTAAAAAGGTCTGATTATTTTCACAAGCAGAATAAAAAGCATTGACAAATACATTTGTTACTGTTAAAATGAAGAAAAATTACCGAAAGGCAGGTGGACAAAATGACAAGAATGATTATCACAATGAATCGGAGAGCCGTTTTGTCCGTTTGCGATTGATGTGGAATATCTTTCTGAACTTACAAGCATCTCCGTAATTTAACGGAGGTGCTTTTTGATTTACAGGAGGTTGTTATAATGATATTAGTTGAAAAGAAAATTATATTAAAAGACGGTACGAAAGCACTTCTTAAAACTGCTGAGATTGATGATGCAGAGAAAATGATAGCATTCTTAAAGCAAGTTTCGGGTGAAACCGAGTTTCTGTCTCGCTATCCCGAGGAATGGACAATGAGCGTTGAGCAGGAAAAAGGCTGGATAAATCACTTTAGAAATGCCGATGACATTCTGAATATAACATGCTTTATTGACGGGAAAATTGCAGGAAACTGTGATGTCAGGTTCCCGAGTGCAATTAAAACATCTCACAGGGCGGTTATTGATATTGCAGTACGCAAAGATTTCTGGAACCTTGGTATTGCATCACACATGTTTCCCGAATTAATCAGAGCTGCCGAAGCTCACGGCTCTGAAATTATGGAGCTAGAATGCTTTGAAGGCAACGAGCGTGCTATTGCTCTTTATAAAAAATTCGGATTTGAAGTTGCTTCTGTTGCACCAAAGGCATATAAGCTGAAGAACGGCACATATCAAGGCAAGGTTTATATGCAGAAGTATTTATAATAAGGAAAACATTAAAACTCAGATTGTTTGTGATTTATATAACAAGAAAGAAGGATTATTATGGGAAACGATTTAAAACAAATCAGTTTCAAACGTATGAACAGCGATGAATTCTGTGTATATTCAAAATGGTCAGCGAAAGCTTATGCCGATCACCTGATAAAATCGGGAGATGAGAGATTCAGATTCAAAGCGTTAAGAGCGGCAAAAAGTGAGTTCCGTGACGTGTTTCCCGAAGGTGCAGATTCCGCCGATAACTATCTTTATATTGTAGTGAATGAAAAGAACGAGAAAATCGGTGTTATCGGTTATCAGAAAAGTCCGTTTGAAGAAAACGCCGCATTTGTAACCGAGAACGTTATCAAAGAGGAATACAGAGGCAAAGGCTACGGAAAGAGTGCGTTTGTGAAGCTTCAGGAAGATGCCCGTGAAAAAGGATTTTCAAAGATGGTACTCAATGTTTTTAAGCATACTCCCGTATCATATGCAATGTATGAGAAAAATGGATTTAAAGTAATTGAAGATCATGGCGGAAGTGCAATAATGGAAAAAATCTTTGATTCTGCTGAGGAATAATAATGAAAAAAGTTATAGTGATTGGTTGTCCCGGTTCAGGAAAAACAACCTTTGCAGAAAAACTTAATAAACTAACAGGATTGCCGTTGTATTATCTTGATGCTATATGGCATAAGCCTGACAAAACTCATATTCCAAGGGAAGAATTTGACCAAAGAATATCAGAAATATTTGCAACACCCGAATGGATAATTGACGGCAATTACAACAGGACAATTGAGATGCGTCTCAGAGAGTGCGATACGGTTTTTCTTTTTGATTTACCGACAGAAGTTTGCTTGCAAGGAGCAACTGAGCGTATCGGTAAAGGTCGTTACGACTTGCCGTGGTTAGAAAAAGAATTAGACCCCGAATTTGAAGAATTCATCAAAGATTTTCCAAAAACATCTCTCCCCCAAATATATGAGCTGATTGAAAAATATAAAAAGGAAAAACATATAATAATTTTCAAAAGCAGAAAAGAAGCTGACAATTACATAAACAATATGAGGTAACAAAATGCTTGATTACACTAAAATAAATTCAGAAACTTGGGATTTGTGGGCGGAAGATGGCTGCGAATACACCTTGCCCATAAGTCACGAGGAATACGAGAAAATTACTCCCGATAATTTTTCGATTATTCTTACACCTTGCATCGCCGTTCCTCACGAATGGTTTGGTGATTTGAAAGGTAAAAAGGTGTTGGGACTTGCAAGCGGCGGCGGTCAGCAGATGCCCGT
>JAZNDY010000410.1:0-2254 GCA_045588295.1 Acutalibacteraceae bacterium | reverse complement strand
CTGATTTGTGAGCCTGAAATACTTTTTCTTGATGAGCCAACGCTGGGCCTTGACGTGCTAATCCGCAGTGATTTGTGGGATATTATACGTTCGCTTAAAGGTAAAATAACAATAATTCTTACAACTCACTATATGGAAGAAGCAGAAGCGCTGTCAGATAGAATAGCCATTATGAAGGACGGTAAATTGCTTATCTGCGATACTGCCGACCAAATTAAAAAGTCTGCGGGTGCCGATACTTTTGAACAGGCATTTATTAGCATTGCAAAGGGGGAAGTAAAATGAAGTCGTTAACCTTTGCTTCTCGTAACACAAAAGAAATATTGCGCGACCCAATAAATTTAGCCTTTGGTTTAGGTTTTCCCTTAATTTTAATTTTGCTTCTTAGCATTATTCAGGCTAATATTCCCGTGCCGCTGTTTGAGATACAGCATTTAACACCGGGTATTACCGTATTCGGTCTGTCATTTATGACGCTTTTCTCCGCAACGCTGGTTGCCAAAGATCGTGAAAGCGCTTTTTTGCAGAGATTATATACAACACCGCTTAAGGGGTTTGAATTTATCATCGGTTATATGCTTCCTCTTTTTCCGATTGCACTCGCTCAGACGGTCATATGCTATCTGTTTGCGATTCCTTTGGGATTGACTGTGAGCGCAAACATTATATATGCCGTTATCGGCATAATTCCAATGGCTGTATTCAATATTGCATTGGGACTTTTGTGCGGCAGTATTTTCGGCGTCAAGCAGGTCGGCGGCATTTGCGGTGCATTGCTTACCAATCTCTCCGCATGGCTTTCGGGTGTGTGGTTTGATTTGAAGCTTGTCGGTGGTTTTTTTGAAAAGTTCGCTAATGCGTTGCCGTTCTTTCGCGCAGCAGAAGCAGAAAAAGCATTGTTCGGAGGAAACTCTGAGCTTGCGTTTTCACACATTCTTCCGATAATTATATACTGTATATCTATAACAGCGGTTGCCGTGTTCTTTTTCCTTAAGCAAATGAAAAAACAGTAAGGATTTGATGCGATGAAATATAAACTGATTATCGACAAAAATGCAGATGAAGAGATAATTGCCATCGTTCATGAGCCTTCTTCTCTGACACAGCAGATAGAAAACCTTGTCTGCAGCTATTCAGGTACGGACAGTATTATGGGGCACAAGGACGATGAAATGCGTAAATTAACATTTCAGGAAATAGAGTGCATTACCGTTCTTGACAGAAAAGTAATTGCAATTGATGTGAACGGGAACCAATATCGCATTCAAGACAGACTCCGTGATTTAGAGGATGTTTTGCCTTCCTATTTTATCCGTATCAACAAATCCACCCTTGCCAACGAACACCGTATTCTGCGGTTTGATGCTGCGTTCAGCGGCGGTGTTGATGCCGTGTTTCAATGCGGTTACCGTGAATATGTTTCAAGACGTTGTTTTTCACAGATAAGAAGGAGGTATGAATGAATATGAAAAGGTTTGTTTCGGAATTTTTTCGCCGAGGTTTAACAGCCTGCGGTTTCGGTCCAATCATTCTGGCGGTTTTATATCTGATTTTACATTATAAGGGTGCTGTTGAAACGCTGAGTGTAAATCAGGTATGCATCGGCATATTTTCAATAACTCTCCTTGCTTTTGTTGCAGGTGGTATGAATGCTGTCTATCAAATTGAACGGTTGCCTCTGATGATTGCAATTCTGATTCACGGCGCAGTCCTATATGTCAGCTATTTGGCCACTTATCTTCTCAACGATTGGCTTGATTGGGGTTGGATTCCTGTTCTCGTTTTTTCGGGTATTTTTGTTGTGGGCTATCTGGCAATCTGGGCAGTTATTTATTCCGTAATAAAGAGAAATACAAAAAAACTCAATAAAATGCTGAAAGAAAAACAAAAAACTATAAATGAATAAAAATCAAACATTCAACTGCTCTCCTTGTGAGGGCAGTTTTTTCGTTCAATAACTGTAAATTTACCGAAAAATCGACACAAAGTACCACAAAACGGACAGTAAATGCTATATAATTGAGATAAAGGAGTGATAATATGTACTTAAAATTAACAATACAAGAACGACTGAAAGATCTGAGATCAGAACAAAAGCTGACGCTTGAACAGCTTGCCGAGAAAACAGGTATTTCCAAATCCGCACTCGGCAAATATGAAACCGAAGAATACAAGGATATGAGTCCGTTTAATCTTGTCACACTTGCAAATTTCTACGGTGTTTCAACCGATTATCTGCTCGGTCTGACTGAAC
>JAZNDY010000409.1:0-4076 GCA_045588295.1 Acutalibacteraceae bacterium | reverse complement strand
CCCATGTGCAGGTATTATCCGACCTGCTCTCAATATGCCCTTGAAGCAATTGAGATTCACGGAGCATTCAAAGGAAGTCTGTTGGCAACCATAAGGTTTCTTAAGTGCAATCCGTTCTTTCCCGGCGGCGTTGATCTTGTGCCGCCCAAGAAACACTCACATTCGGAGGATAAATAACTATGTTTGAAAGTATTTATAAGGTACTCGGCATACCTTTCGGATTTGTGCTTGAACTTATTTACAGTTCCGTCGGTTTCGGCAGTTACGCCGTTTCCATTATTCTGCTTACCCTTTTTGCAAGGGCACTCACCGTTCCCTCATCAATCAAGCAGCAGCAGGGTATGGCAAAAACACAGCGCATCCAGTCAAAAATCCGCAAGATTCAGGCTAAATACGCAGGCGACCAAAGAAAAATCCAGGAAGAAACAACCGCTCTCTATCAGCGTGAGGGATATAACCCCATGGGCGCAGGTTGCTCACCTATGATTATTCAGTTTGTTATTCTTTTCGGTCTTATCGGCGCAATCTATTACCCCCTCTCCAACTTCCTTCGCATCGATGCTGAAGAGATTAAAGTTCTCACTGCGGAAGTTCAGCGAATTCACAACCAGCATATAGGCAAAGAAACACCTATCGGTCTTCAGGTTGAGCTTTATGTTCTTAAATACATCGACGAACTCATTGCTCTCTACAGAGAAAAGAAGCTTACCGGTGTTTCAATGGATACTCTTAATGCACTCAAGAGCATTGACTTTACTATTTTCGGCGTTTCCTTGGGTGATTTACCCTCAGAAAACAAAGTTCCCGGTATCATCGTTATGGTTCTTTCCGCTGTAACTTCAGCTCTTTCAAGCGTTTATTCGTTCATCAAGCAAAAGCAGCAGAATACCGCTGCAGGCTCAGGTCCCATGATGGGCTGTATGCTTATTTTTATGCCCATTATGTCACTTGTGTTCGTATGGAAATTCCCCATAGGCATCGGCGTTTACTGGATTGCATCCGGTTTGTTCGGTTTCCTTTCAACTGTAATTATCGGCCATTTCTACAGCCCCAAGAAAACTCTTGCAAGGCTTATGGTTGACGAAACTGTTGAACGCCGCTCAAAAGAAGAAAACCAGAAGCTCATTGCAGCTAAAAAAGATAAATAATTTTGGTGGTGAAATTTTTGATTAAAGAAGCTATCGGCACAGGCGCATCTCTTGAAGAAGCAAAAGAGGCTGCTCTCAAAGCTCTCGGAGCTCCTGAGGATGCAGATGTTAAATATGACGTTATAGAAAGAGAAAAGAAAGCTCTTTTCGGTCTCTTCGGAGGCTCGCAGGCAAAGGTTAAGGCTTCATACGAATATGAAGACGACCCGTTTGCAAAAGCAAAGGATTACGTTATGACAATCCTTAAAAACCTTGGTGTAAACGATGCCGAAATCAGCGTTGAAGCTGACGATGAAGACGTTCGCATCTCAATCAACTGCGGTGACGATTACGGTTCGGTTATCGGCAGAAGAGGTGAAACTCTTGATGCTATCCAGTATCTCACCCGCCTTGTTATCAACAGAGGCACAGAGGATTACAGAAGAGTTTCAATCAACGTCGGCAATTACCGTGAAAAGAGAGAAAACACTCTCCGTTCACTTGCACGCAAGAACGCTGCCAAGGTCAGAAAATACGGCAGAAACGTTGTGCTTGAACCCATGAATCCCTATGAGCGCCGCATTATCCACACAACCGTTCAGGAAATTGAAGGCGTTACCTCCCACTCCGTCGGCAGTGACAGCGACCGCAAGGTTGTTATCACCCTCGAAGAAGGCGTTAAACCCACACACAGCGGCGGTTATAACAAGGGCGGCAGAGGCGGCTACAATAAGGGCGGCTATAACAAAGGCGGTTACAATAAGGGCGGCAGAGGCAATTATAACAAGAGCGAATCAACTTCAGCTCCCTCAAGACCTCCCCGTTCAGATTCCGCAGGCGCATCGCTCTACGGCAAAATCAACCTCAACAAATAATCAATCGCAGGCTTGCTTCAATGCGAGCCTGTTTTTGTTTTGTTGACAAAACAAAGCGTATATAATATAATTTTTTCAGTCACAGTTTTACTTTATACAGCCAAGGAGGTAATTATGGCTTTTATCCGTGAGGTTGACAGCGTCGGCAGAATCGTTATCCCGATGCAGTTAAGAAAAGAATTCAACATTGTTGAGCAAGGCAGTAAGGTTGAGCTTTCATCTGACGGTAAACAGATTGTTCTCAAAAAAGCCGCAGATTGCTGTGCTTTCTGCAAATCAGGAAACGACCTTACCGAGTTTGACGGCAATTTTATCTGCAGACCTTGCCTTGATAAACTCAAAACAATAGAATAACTCATTTTCACCTGCCCGACACATTGCGGCAGGTGATTATTTTTTATGCTCCCGAATATATTTTTAAAAATATATTTAGTGTAAAAGGGAGAGATTATATGAATTGGCATACGCTGACCGCAGAAAAAACGGCAGAAAAACTTAAAACCAACCTGCAAATCGGTCTGGATGAAAAAGAGGCAAAAAGGCGGCTTGAAACTATGGGAGCAAACACTCTGCAAACACGCAAAAAAGCCTCCGTTATCAAAAAGTTTTTTGCACAGTTTAAAGATTTTTGTGTAATTATTCTTTTTGTTGCCTGTATTATTTCATTTGCGACAGGTTTTATTGAGGGCAACGGCGATTTTGTTGAGCCTGTGGTTATTCTTGTTATCGTTATCCTCAACGCAATTATCGGCGTTATTCAGGAGCAAAGGGCAGAAAAAGCCATCGATGCTTTGCGTAAGCTTTCTGCACCCAACGCTTCGGTTATAAGAAGCGGCAAACACCAGCGTGTCCCTGCCGAGCTTCTTGTTGAGGGCGATATACTCTGCCTTGAAAGCGGAGATATGGTACCTGCCGATGCAAGGTTGATTTCTGCAAACTCTCTCCGAGTGCAAGAAAGCGCATTGACGGGTGAATCCGTGCCCTGTGCTAAAGATGCCGATACGCTGCTTGACGAAAACTGTTCGCGCGCTGATATGAAAAATATGATTTTTTCTTCCACAACGGTTATGGCAGGCAACTGCAAAGCGGTTGTTACGCAAACAGGTATGAACACCTGCGTAGGCAGAATAGCAGATTTGCTTGACAGCGAGGATTCGCCGCAAACACCTCTTCAGCAAAGGCTCGGCAAGGTGGGTAAGGCGTTGGGTATCGGCGCCGTCTTTATATGCGCCGCCGTTTTTGTGCTGAGCCTTATTAAACAAACAGGCATTCTGCCATCGTTTATGCTCTCTGTCAGCCTTGCCGTTGCGGCAATTCCCGAGGGTCTGCCTGCCGTTGTTACCGTTGTTTTGTCAATGGGAGTTCAACGTCTTGCAAAGTGCAACGCCATAATCAGAAGCTTGCCCGCCGTTGAAACGCTGGGTGCCGCAACCGTTATTTGCTCTGACAAAACAGGCACTCTTACCCAAAACAAGATGACCGTCACCAAAATATTTAACCATTCAGGTGAACTGTCCTTCTCTGATAACCGAGCAGAAAAAATTCTGCTTTATGCAGCCCTGTGCTGCAATGCACGCGAAACAAAAAACGGCAAAACCGTTGAATTTTCCGGCGACCCGACCGAAACCGCAATCCTTTATGCCGCAAAAAATTCAGGCATAAACCTTGATAAAAGCAGATATATCCGCCGCCACGAAACACCGTTTTCAGGCGAAAGAAAACGTATGTCAGTTGTTTGCTCCGCAGACGGCAAGGATATGCTCATCGTCAAAGGTGCGCCTGACGTTATTCTGCCAAGGTGTGTTAAATATCTTTCTTCAAGCGGCGAATTGCCCCTCACGTCAAACAGAAAAAACGTTATTTCTTCAAGCAACGAAACAATGGCAAAAAATGCTTTGCGTGTTATTGCAGTTGCTTACCGTGCCGCAGACAGTGAAGCTGACAGCCGTGAAGACGGGCTGATTTTTGCCGGTCTTATCGGAATGACTGACCCTCCGAGACCGGAGGCGGCAAAAGCGGTTGCCGAATGCAAAAAAGCAGGCATAACGCCCGTTATGATTACCGGTGACCACAT
>JAZNDY010000408.1:0-1729 GCA_045588295.1 Acutalibacteraceae bacterium | reverse complement strand
TGAGGGCTGCATGCCCCAGACAAGATTCGTTCTCAAAAAGGCTCTCGGTCTTAAAAAGAAAGTCCTTGTTGTTATCAATAAGATTGACCGACCCAACGCACGACCCTATGAGGTTGTTGATGAGGTTCTCGATTTGTTCATCGACCTTGGCGCTGACGAGGATCAGCTTGAATTCCCCGTTGTTTATGCCAGCGGCAGAGACGGCTATTCGAGCCTTGACCCCAATGCACGCAGCGGCAATATGCAGCCTCTCTTTGATGCGATTCTTGAAAATATTGCTCCTCCCGAGGGCAATCCCGATGAGCCTCTTCAGGTGCTTTTCTCAAGCCTTGATTATGACGATTACGTTGGCAGAATCGGCGTTGGCAGAGTTGAAAGAGGCCGTATCAAAAAGAATCAGCAGATTACCCTTTGCAAGGATGACGGCACAACCCAGAACGTTAAGGTTTCGCGCCTTTATCAGTTTGAGGGTCTTGCCCGTGTTGAATGCGAGGAAGCCGAAGCGGGTGATATCATCTGCGTTTCGGGTATTGAGGGCATAAATATCGGCGAAACCGCATGCCACCCCGATAATGTTGAGGCTCTTCCTTTCATTAAGATAGACGAGCCGACCATTTCGATGAATTTCATCGTCAATGACAGCCCGTTTGCAGGCAAGGAAGGCAAGTTTGTAACAACAAGAAATATCCGTGACAGACTTTTCAAAGAGGTTGAAACAAACGTCAGCATGAGAGTTGAGGAAACCGAATCAACCGATACCTTCAAGGTTTCGGGCAGAGGCGAGCTTCATCTTTCGATTCTCATTGAAACAATGCGCCGCCAGGGCTATGAATTCCAGGTTTCAAGACCCAAGGTTATCTTCAAGGAAATCGACGGTCAGCTCATGGAGCCGATGGAGCTTCTTATTGTTGAGGTGCCCGAGCAGTATGTGGGTGCTGTTATCGAAAAGCTCGGCTCACGCAAGGGCGAGCTTGAAAATATGGGCTCCCGTGAAGGCGGCTCAACCCATCTTGAATTTAAAATTCCGTCGAGAGGTCTTATCGGCTACCGTGCGGAATTTCTTACCGATACCAACGGCAACGGCATTATGAATCAGCTTTTCGACGGCTATGCACCCTATAAGGGAGATATCCAGACCCGTGAAAGAGGCTCGATTGTTGTTCACGAAACAGGCATGAGTACCGCTTACGGTCTTTTCAACACGCAGGACAGAGGACGTCTTTTCATTCCTGCAGGTGTTGATGTTTATGAGGGTATGATAGTCGGCGAATGCGCAAAGAATGAAGATATAGTATGCAACGTCTGCAAGACGAAGCATCTCACAAATACCCGTGCATCGGGCTCGGATGACGCTCTGCGCCTTGTGCCTCACAGCGTATTGAGCCTTGAGCAGTGCATGGAATTTATCAAGGATGACGAGCTTCTCGAGGTAACTCCCACATCGCTCAGACTCCGCAAGCGCATTCTTTCAAAAGAGCTTCGCATGAAGCAGCAGTTTAAGAAGAAATAATATGACAGAAAAGAAAACCGCCGTCACTCTCGGCAGCTTTGACGGACTTCACAAAGGACATATTTCGGTTATAGCCTGCGCTCTTGAACTTCAGAAAGAGCACGGGCTTTTGCCGCTTGTTCTGCTTTTTGACAGGCATCCCATGCTCTCGATTGCAGGCAAAGCGCCCGATATGCTTTTGCAGCCCTCGCTGCGTGATGAGCTTATTGCGCAGACGGG
>JAZNDY010000407.1:0-4745 GCA_045588295.1 Acutalibacteraceae bacterium | reverse complement strand
ACAGGAATTCAAAATCAAAAATGCAGACCCGTCGTCAGTTCACAAATTCGCAGGGCAGACGGAATCGTCAGGGCTGCAAGAAGAAATAAACTCTCAAAAAAATCAGGTATCCTCAAAACATCTGCCCAAAGGTGTGATAATTGCAATCATTGCCGCCGCCGTAACCGTTGTTGCGATTCTGATTGCGGTGGTTTTTGCAATTGTTCTTAAAAAAGATAACGTTGAAAATAACAGCATCATCGTTTACCGCAAAGGTGACGGATGCATTATAAGAATATATGATAAAGAAGTGTCGGTTGACTATGCCGGCGCGGATAATTTTAAAGCAGACAAGGAGTCGAAAACTGTTTGCTTTACAGTGCCTTCTTCGCAGGACGAAGATTATTTTGATCTCTATTATGTTCAACTTGCAAAGGGCCGTATTTCAGGCCCGACTTTGATTGACAATGCGGTTGAAAATAACTATGATACAAACGATAACAAAGTTTATTACCTTAAATATAACAATGAGATATTTGCACATGACGGTTGCATCTGCGATATCAGCTCAAAAAAAATTACCACGTTTTCGAGCAACGTAAACGGTATATATTATCTTAACGCTGACTGCGTTTATTTTACAAAGCCTGACGGCGAAAATCTTGCGCTTTACAGCTATTCTGATGAAGCTGTTCAGGAGGTTTCGCGCAACGTAACCGAGCTTCGCATTTTTTCTGAGTCAGAAAAGCCTCATATAGTTTATCAGACAAATTCCGGCGAATATCAGAGCGCATCTTCGCTTTATGTAGCTTATGAGGGCAAAACACCTGAACTGATTTGTGACGCGGTGAATAAGGTTGCGCTTGATGAATATGAACCGGGCGGCAATCTTTATTATTTTACTTCATCGCAAGAGAGCATCTCTTGGAGTTACGTTATATCAGATGAGCTTTCAGAGAGTGACAAAAGCATAGAAAAGCCTGATGAATGGGACTTTTTGTGGGACTTTTTGGGTGTATCAAGCGGCTACGGTGAAGCAATGGCGGCATATGCCGAAAAAACTGCAAGGGATGAAATCAGAGCAGCCCTTGATGATTTAACGGCTAACGGCGGTATGGTTGCCCCTGTTTATACCGTGTTTGCTTATAACGGCAAAAAAACTTTGAAAATTGCAGATGGCGTTGACCCGTCAAGAGTTTTTTCCTATTCTTGTTTCGGTGACCCTAAAATCGTTTTTGAAAAAACAACAATCAAGCAAGGCAAAACAGATATTGCCACGCTTTGCGAAATGTCAAAAAGCAATGATATACAAGAGGTTGTGGCATACGCAAAGAATCTTGTCGCAGAATGCGTTGAGTCGCAGGGTATGGCGGTTGCCGCAGCTGACGGTCAGTCATACACCCTGAACGGATATGATAAAAATAAAACCTTGTTCAGCTTTACCGAAAAAGGTGATATCCTTTTTGCCGTTGTGAATGACAGTCAGGGCGGTGGATGCAGTCTTTATTGCAACACCTTCGGCAAATCGGGCATAACAAACGGCGAAACCGTTTCTGCAAACGTTAAAAGCAATTCTGTTGCGGTTAACTGCGATTCCGTTGTTTATATGGTTGCAGAAACCGGCAAGGAAACGGGTGATGTTTTCAGCTTTAACGGAGGTAAAAAGGTTAAAATTTCAAACGCTGCAAACGAGTTTGTGGTTGGTGATTCAAACAATGTTTTTGTTGTTAAAAATGAAGTTTCACACGGTGAAAAGGTCAACGGTGATTATTTCACGCAGTTTGGAGGCAACGAAATCGCAATCGGCAAAGGTGTGCTTATGTCTTCTTTTGTTTCAAGAGAAGACGGGTCGGCAGCTTTTATTGAAGAAGAAAGCGGCGATTCAAGGCTTGTAATTTATTTTAACGGTGAAACAGTTGAAGTTTGTGACGGAGCAACTCAATTGTTATTGTATAAGTGAAAGGAAAAGAAAGATGGCTACTAATCAGGTGTTAAAAAAATCGGTTTTGGGCGGATTCAGAAAAGAGGACGTTATTAATTACGTTGAGCAGCTTCAGGCGGAGATTTGCCGCCTGAAGAACGATACGGTTAAGATGAACAGCGAGCTTGGTCAGTATGATGAGTTGCGTGAGGCTTACGTTGAAACAAACAAATATGTTGACCTGGTTAACGAAGAACTTGCCGCAGTTAAAGCGGATAACGAAGCGGTGAAGGCTGAACGCACGGCTCTTGCGGCAGAAAACGAACTGCTTAAGGTTGAAAAGCAGTCGCTTGAAACTGTTATTGAAAACCTCAAAAAAGAAAAGTCTGACGCCGAAGACCTCCACGCCAAAGAGCTTGCACAGGTCAAGAGCGAAAATGAAAACAAAATACGCCTCATTGAAGAAAAACTTAATGCAATTGAATCAACCTTTGCTTCAATTGAGGCAAGCCGCTCCAAAAACAGCAATGCAGAAGCAGAAGCATGCAAGATACTCAAGGAAGCAAACGATAATTCTGCTATGATTATTACCCGTGCAAACAATGAAGCGCAGGCTATTGCAGAAAAAACCAACGCTGCCGTTATGCAGGCGGCAAAGCTGGTTGCACAGGCTAACGAACGCCTTAAGAGCGCCTGCGTGAATTATGATTCGTCAACAGTTGGACTTAAAGAGAGCGTTGATAACCTCATTGCGGTTCTTGATTCGCTCACAGAGGAAAAAGATAAATAATTATGGCTGTTTATAACATAAAAACAAACGAAATCAAGCAATATGCACCGCAGCTTAAAGCGGGTGACATTGTGAAGCTCAGCGGAACGGTTTATACCGCCAGAGATGCCGCCCATAAACGTATTTTTGAGCTTTTGGATAAAGGCGAAACTCTGCCGTTTGAGCTTGACGGAGCCTGCATATATTTCGCAGGGCCCACTCCCACCCCTGAAGGTATGGTGATCGGCTCGTGCGGTCCCACAACATCCGGCAGAATGGACCCGTATTCACCCCGTCTGCTCGATTTGGGGCTTGTTGCAATGGTCGGCAAAGGTCAGCGCAACAAGGCGGTGTGCGAAGCGCTGGTGAGGAATAAGGCTGTTTATTTCTGCGCAATAGGCGGTGCGGGCGCATTGTGCGCAAAAGGTATTGTCGCCTGTGAAGAAATTGCGTTTTTTGATTTGGGATGCGAGAGCGTAAAACGTCTTACGCTCAACGGCTTTTCCGTTATAGTCGGTATTGACTGTAATGGCGGCAATCTGTTTGAAAGATAATAATAAAAATCAAGGGTTGCAACGGTTAACCGTTGCAAGCCTTGTGTATTTTTATGTTTGGTTGTTTGAGATTACAGCTTCATTGCAACGTCCCAAGCGCCCCAGATAACGGTGCGCAGGTTGCCGACTTTAGCAGCATCACCGATAACGTGGATATGCTTGCCTTTTTCAACAAGGGGAGTGGGAACGTAACCGACTGACATAACAACTGAATCGGCAGGAATATCAAATACCTTGCCGTCCTTATCCTTAACCTTTACGCTGCCGTCATTGATTTCACAAACGGATGTTTCAAGGTGAACGGGAACTTTGTTTGTCTTAAAGAAGTCTCTGAGATAGCTTGTGTTTGCAAGAGCGATGCCGGGAGTTGTAACAAGGTCATCCTGCATTTCAACAATAGTGGGCTTCTTGCCGTTAAGGTAAAGCTCATAAGCGATTTCACAGCCTGTAAGACCGCCGCCGATGATTGTAACGTTTTCGCCAACTTCTGCTTTGCCGAGAAGGAAGTCAACAGCTTCGATTGCTGTGTCAGCACCCTTAATCGGAATCTTTCTTGCTTTTGCACCTGTTGCAATAATAACCTCGTCAGCGCCGAGAGAAGCAACGTCTTTAACTTCAGTGTTCATCTTAACTTCAATGGGATACTTTGCAACTTCGCGGTTATACCATGCAATAAGGTCACGGTCTTTTTCTTTGTATGAGGGGGCAGCTGCTGCGATGAATACGCCGCCGAGTTTGTCGCTCTTTTCATAAAGAGTTACGCTGTGGCCGCGCTTTGCGCAAACGATAGCAGCTTCCATGCCACCGATACCGCCGCCGATAACGGCAATCTTCTTTGCCTTCTTTGCAGGTTTGATGTTATACTTCTTGGACTGCATTGTTTCGGGGTTGATAGCGCAGCGTGAAAGACCCATTGTGTCTTTAAGATCCTGAGTGTTTGCGTGACCCTTGGAGGATGAGAAATTGAAGCAAGCGTTGTGGCAGCAGATACAGGGTCTGATGTCTTCAATTCTGTCTTCAATAAGTTTTGTGATCCATTCAGGGTCAGCAAGGAACTGGCGTGCAACACCCATACCGTCGATTTTGCCTTCTTCAATAGCCTTAGCGGCAACGTCGGGCTCCATACGGCCTGCGCAGACAACGGGAATATCAACAAACTTTTTAATGTGAGCAACGTCATCAAGGTTACAGTTCTGAGGCATATACATAGGCGGATGTGCCCAGTACCATGAGTCATATGTGCCGTTATCTGCGTTGAGCATATCATAGCCTGCGTCCTGAAGGTATTTTGCAGCCTTTTCAGATTCGGGCATAGCACGACCGACTTCGTTGTATTCTTCACCGGGCATTGCGCCTTCGCAGAAGCCTTTCATTTTTGACTCAACGGAGTAACGAAGAGAAACAGGATAATCTTCACCGCAGGCTTCCTTGATAGCCTTGACGACTTCAACGGCAAATCTGTATCTGTTTTCGAAGCTACCGCCGTAATTATCGGTTCTCTTATTGAAAAATTCAATTGCGA
>JAZNDY010000406.1:0-2323 GCA_045588295.1 Acutalibacteraceae bacterium | reverse complement strand
GTGCCTGTTTTGCCGCCCATAACCTCCGGCTGATAAGGAATATTTTTGCTTTTGGCAATGTTTTCAAGGGTTTTGCTCATTTTGTAATCAAGTGAGGGTGCAAAGCCTATCATTGTTCCCTTGCCGAGCGAAGCATATTTTTCATCACTGACAGACGGTGCCGAAGCAAAGCTGACGTCAACGGCAACAGCTTCATCCGCCTGTGCGTTGAATGCCGCCGCCTGTGCGCCGCTTCCGCCTGTTTCTTCCTGAGAAGAAAACATAACGCTCAGATTGCAGTCAACACCCTTTTCTTCAAGGATTTCAAGGCAACGGAGCACTGCGGCAACGCCTGCCCTGTCATCAATCGAAGGGGAGCTGACTCTGCTGCCGAGAAGCTTAAGATAACCGCCGTTAAAGGTTATTCTGTCTCCGGGAGAAACAAGTTTTTCAGCTTCCTCTTTAGTTAAACCGATATCAACAGCCATTTCATCAAACGGCAGTGCCTTTGATGCCTCATCAGGCTTCGCAAGGTGAGGCGGTGTGGACGTGATAACGCCGAAAATCTCTTCTTTGCCGTGCACGGTAACCTCCGCCGCGGCAAGCACCCTTCTGTCTGCTCCGCCGCATTTGGCAAACTTAAGAAAACCGTCAGCATCAACCGCAGTCACAATAAGACCTATCTGGTCAAGGTGGGCGTCAAGCAGAATATGCGTGCCTGCCCCCTGTTTTCTGCCCGTCACACTGCCCAGAGCATCAACGCTGACAGGCATATACTTGCCGAGCATCTGCGATGCAACGGCTGCCGCTTCATTTTCTGCGCCCGAAACGCCCTTTGCGCCGCAAAGAGCCTCAAGCATAGCCGAAAGTTCAGCAAATTTATTCATAGAAATCATTCACCTTAATCAATAACTTTGATGCCGCCAACGGGGCGCACGTTAAGCACGTAGCAGGATTTTTCGCCAAAAACGGCGCAGATTCTGCTTCTGAACTCATCAAGAGCATAAAGAGGAACAAACGCCTGAATTGTGCCTGCAAAGCCGCCGCCGTGAACTCGCCAGGCACCCTTGCCCTTGAGAATATCGTTGCAGATTGCAAGCGCAACACTCACAGGCTGGTCTGACGGTGCCTTAACGGTGAAAACGTTCTGGTTATACATATATGAAGAATATCCGCTTTCAACAATGAGAGCCTTGAATGCTTCAAAGTCGCCTGCTTTAAGAGCTTCTGCCTGCAGGTCAACACGCTTGTTTTCGTTAAAGAAATGCATTGCGCGCAAAACAGCTCTGTCACCTGCGGATTCACGGATAACGGGGATGTTTCTTTCAAAATCTTCAATTGCAACGTCACGCAGAACGGCCTTGCCGAACTTTGAAGCAACAGCTTCCATCTCGCCTCTTACAGCCGCATACTCGTCTGTGAGGTCTGCATGGTTTCCGCCTGTGTCAACAATGCAGAGCGCGTGGTTGCAGGCTGCAAAATCAAAATCAACCTTGTTGATTACGGGAACGGCAGGGTCTTTGAAATCAATCTGAACAAAGCCGCCGACCGAGCAAGCCATCTGGTCCATAAGACCGCAGGGTTTGCCGAAATATTCGTTTTCTGCAAACTGTGCAACCTGAGCAATTTCAACTGCGCTCACCTTGCCGTCATTATAGAGATAATTAAGAATTGTGCCGATAAGAACCTCAAAAGCAGCTGATGACGAAAGACCTGAACCTGAAAGAACGTCTGAAACGGTTGCCGCATCAAAGCCGCCGTAATTATAGCCTCTGTTTCTGAAACCTGCGCAAACGCCTCTGATAAGGGATTCGGATTTGCCTCTTTCGCTCGGCATAACGTTCATATTGGCAAGGTCAACAGCGTCAATTTTATAGCCTTCAGACTTGACTCTTACAATATTTTCATCATTCATTCTTACAACGGCAACAGCGTCAAGGTTAACGCTTGCGGCAAGAACCTTGCCGTGATTGTGGTCTGTGTGGTTGCCGCCGACTTCTGTTCTGCCGGGCGCGCTGAAGATGCTGACTTCTTTTTCTGAGCCGAAAAGCTGCTCAAACGTTTCAACAAGAGCGATATATCTTGCTTTCTGTGCTTCAACATCGTTCTTATCATAGATTTTCGCAAAAACCTCATCATATTCAGCACTTGCGAGTTTTTGTTTTAATTCAACTGTTTTTATCATTTTCAAATCTTCCTAATCTACAATCATTCATAACAGGATGGGCATCATTCTCTAATACAACAAGTTTATCTTTATCAAGTATGATTATCAAATTTGATTATTTGGTATTTTCAAATCTTCTGATAAACCAGAAAATCAAAAAGAAAATGTTCAAGAAGA
>JAZNDY010000405.1:0-13758 GCA_045588295.1 Acutalibacteraceae bacterium | reverse complement strand
CAATTTCCTTCATAGCATCGGCAAAGTTTGTCATATCGGTGAGAAGTACCAATACGTCCTTGTTCTGCAAAGCAAACTGTTCTGCAACAGCAAGTGCCATATCGGGAATCATCATACATTCAACGGTAGGGTCGGAGGCAGTATGAACAAACATTACCGTTTTGCTTAAAGCACCGCCGTTTGACAGCTCTTCCTTGAAATAAAGAAAATCGTCATATTTAAGTCCCATACCGCCGTGAACGATAACATCTGCTTCAGCCTGCAACGCAATACGGGCAAGCAGCTGGTTATAAGGTTCACCGGAGATGGAAAAAATCGGAAGCTTCTGAGAAACAACCAGAGTATTGAACATATCAATCATCGGGATATTGGTTCTCATCATACGGTTGGCAAGAATTCGTTTTGTAGGATTAACGGATGGTCCGCCAATTGGTTTCATATTATCGGTAAGAGCAGGCCCTTTATCTCTCGGCTCACCTGAACCGTTAAAAATTCTGCCAAGCAAATCATCGCTGAAAGATACTCGCATTTCATGGCCAAGGAAGCGAACTTCGTCACCGGTTGAAACACCCTGACCGCCTGCAAAAACCTGAAGTGAAACAATATCACCGTCAATCTTATTAACTTGAGCAAGTGATTTACCAAAACGTGTGTTTATTTGAGCGAGCTCATTATATCGCACGTCATTAGCTTTAACGGTGATAACGTTACCTGTTATTGATTCGATTTTATTAAACACTTTATTCATTATCACTCACCGTCCTTTAATAAGAGCTCTGCAGCAGAAGATAATTTACCGTGACCCTCACAATACATCGAGTCAATTTCAGTTTCAGCTTTTACAAAAGCATCACTTAAATATTCAGTGTAGTTCCAGTCAATAAACTTCTGGCGCATACGGTTGAAAAAGCTTCGAGCGTCATCTTTATTTTCAAGTGCATATTCACTGCCGAGGACATATATAAGCTTATCCGTTACATATCTCTGGCGTTCTTTAATACAATTGGCATCAATAAGATCAAATGAGTTCTGCTGAAGATAAACGGAATCAAGCATTTCAGATTTAAGATATACGGTATAATCCTCAAGGCTTGTTCCTTCTTCACCTACAACCTTCATCATTGAGCCGATTTCATCACCGTGAAGAAGAATGTTTTTGCAGAAAGCAGATTTAGAAGAATCAGTCACCGTTTTATATTTAGACCAGGAAATAAGAGGGTCAATTGCAGGATACTTTCTTGCATCTGATCGTTCACGTGAAAGTCCGTGGAACGCTCCGACAACTTTAAGCGTTGCCTGAGTAACAGGCTCTTCAAAGTTACCGCCTGCAGGTGAAACGGTTCCGCCGATTGTAACCGAACCTTTGCTGCCGTCAGGAAGAAGAACGTAACCTGCCCTTTCATAAAAAGCAGCAATATATGATTCAAGATATGCAGGGAATGCTTCTTCACCGGGAATTTCTTCAAGTCTGCCTGACATTTCTCGCAAAGCCTGAGCCCAACGCGACGTTGAGTCTGCAAGAAGAAGAACGTTAAGACCCATCTGACGGTAATATTCAGCAAGTGTAACAGATGTATAAACCGAAGCTTCACGCGAAGCAACAGGCATTGACGACGTGTTACAAATTATAATGGTTCTTTCCATAAGCGAACGGCCTGTTTTGGGGTCGGTAAGTTCAGGGAATTCCGTCAGAGTTTCAACAACTTCACCTGCTCGTTCACCGCAAGCTGCAATAATAACAATATCAACGTCAGCATATTTTGATGTTGTGTGCTGTAAAACTGTTTTGCCTGCGCCGAACGGACCGGGTGTGCAATAAGTTCCGCCTTTAGCAACGGGAAAGAACGAGTCAATAAGGCGAACTTTAGTTTCCATTGTTTCAACAGGTGCAAGTCTTTCGCTGTAACATTTAACAGCTCTCTTAACAGGCCATTTGAATGACATAGAAACCGAAATTTCTTTGCCTCTTTCATCAGCAATTACAGCAACTGTTTCATTAACCGTGTATTCACCTTCATCGGCAATTGATTTAAGTGTATAAATGCCGTTAAGATAGAAAGGCACAAAAATTTTATGTGTAAACGGTCCTTCAGGTACTGTTCCTAAATATTCACCTGCACGAAGTTTGTCACCAACCTTTGCGGTTGGAGTAAACAGCCACTTTTTTTCAGTATTAAGTCCGTCGGCATAGATTCCTCTTTCAAGAAACCATCCGGCTTGTTCCGCTAACACAGGCAACGGATTCTGGAGTCCGTCATAAACCTGACCAAGAAGACCGGGACCAAGCTGAGCCGAAAGCATATCACCGGTAAATTCAACTGAATCACCGCATTTAATACCGTTGGTCATTTCATAGACCTGTATCTGTGCGATGTCACCGCGAATACGGATAACCTCACTTTTAAGTTTTATATTATCAACGTTAACATAACAGATTTCATTCATTGAAACGCTGCCTTCAAACCTTACCGATACAAGGTTACCGTTAACGCTAACCACCTTACCTTTGTTTTCGGTCATTGTATAACCTCCGATTTGTCGCCGTTCATAATGGCGTTATAGATATTTCTGTATGCGTTTTTACCGCATTCTGCATCAAATTTTCTGATTCGCTCCAAAAGTTTAAGTTTAAGTCCGAAATAAAACAGATAATCCTCTGAAAAAGAATCAGTCGGTCTGAGAGTTTCAAGAAAATCAAGACGGTATTTATTCAGAAATTTTTCTGCTTCCATAGGGCTGTTGATATCAACCGCGGTGCGCACCGCCTGCATAAGCAACGGTGAAAACGACTGTGTTTCCGCATCAAAATTCTTATTCATTTTATCTGCACGCAGTTTTGCAAGCGCAAGACGCAAATTACGTTCACCATTATTCCAGTTTTCAACTAAAGAAGATGATGATTTTTCCGGACTGCGAGCAGGAGAAAGAGTTAATTTCTCCAATTCAACATAAGATTTTTTGCCGAGAAAACTCTGGCAAAGCTCATTAAATCTTTCTGACGTGATAGGAAGCGGCGAATTTTCATTAATACCGTCAAGTGACGGTAATTGAGATATCAGATAATATTCAGCCATAATTATTCAGCCTCTTTCAAAAGCGCAGTAACCTTGGGACTGAGATAATTTGAAAGCATATCTGTTACTGCATCTGAAGAATAATCATAATAAACAGCACCGTTATTAACTGCAATACGGAAACCACCGTCAAAACTATCATTGGCTTTAAGAGTAACACCGTCAAACATTTTGGCTTTAAGTTCAGCAATTATCGCCTCTTCCAACTTCGCCAGATCAGCTGTGTTAAGAATAACGGCCACATTGTCAGCCTCCGGATTGCCTGCCCAACATTCAACCGCTTTTATAACCAGCTTAACAAAAGCATCGGATGTATAAACAGAATCCACTTTATCGCTGACAATTGCATTGACTTCTCTTGAAACACTTTCTCTGAATGAAATAAGAAGATTTCTGCCGGCCTGACGGATTGCATCTTCACCCGACTTAACAATTTTGGCATTTTCGGTTTTTGCGTCTGACAGAATTTTATCAGCCTGTGCTTTTGCATCAGCAATAATCTTTTCAGCTTCAGCTTTTGCAGAAACAATTATTGCTTCAGACTGTGATTCAGCCGCGTCAACACCATCTTTTTTTATCTGATCAATAAGCTCCTGAAGTTGAATTTCCATAACGCCATCTCCTTTACGATAATGTTTATTTTAGGCAAATTCCTTTAAAAAAACATAAAGGAACCAACATCCTCTGCAGACAGCTGGTTCCTTTAAACAATATTTTTTTTATATTATAACATATAAGTTAAATTTGTCAAGAAATAAAATGCTATAAATTATATGAATATACACAATTAAGACAACCTGATTATTTATCAATCACAAATTCCATACCAATCTTTTGCGGAACTAAACCGCAAGATTCATAAAAACGAACAGCCGACGGATTGCAACACCAGACATTAAGAGTAACGTTATAGCATTCGTTTTCTTCAGCTAATTTAACAGCAGCTTCATACAAAGATTTACCGATATGATTCCCTCTGAACTTTTCATCAACACAAAGGTCATCAACGTACAATGTCTTTATATCTGTAAGAACCGAGTTATTTATGTGCTGCTGAAAGACACAAAAACAATAACCGTTAACTGCATCATTTTCATCCGTTGAAACAAGAATCGGACGTTGGTTATCTTTCATCATCGTTTTTAATTCATCATCAGAATATTTTCTGCCGATTCTGAATATATCCGGTCTTCCGCTATGATGAACCAGATCAACCTGAGATAAAAGTTCGCCTATCTTAGGGATATCTTTTTCTGTTGCATATCGAATCATTACTTACGCTCCCTATCAAAGCATATCTGCAAGCTCAAAAATAAGTCTTTCAGTTTTCTCCCAGCCTAAACACGGGTCGGTTATCGACTTACCGTAAACACTTTCTTCAGGTTTCTGGGCTCCATCTTCAATGTAACTTTCAATCATAAGTCCTTTAACAAGCTTATGAACATCTTCAGAACAACGGCAACTGTGAAGAATTTCTTTTGCAATTCTGGGCTGTTCCATCCACTTTTTGGCTGAATTTGCATGATTTGTATCAACAATTACAGCAGGATTCTTCAAACCTGATTTATCATAAATTTCTGCAAGATGAATTAAATCTTCATAATGATAATTAGGAAGTGACTGACCGTGTTTATTTACATAACCTCTCAAAATTGCGTGAGCAAGCGGATTTCCTTGGCTTTCAACCTCCCAGCCTCTGTAGATAAACGTATGTGAATGCTGAGCTGCAGTGATTGAATTCATCATAACCGAAATATCCCCGCCTGTGGGATTTTTCATACCAACAGGAATATCGAAGCCGCTTGCCGTCAGACGGTGTTGCTGGTTTTCAACGGATCTTGCACCGATTGCAACATAAGAAAGAACGTCCGAAAGATATCTGTAATTTTCAGGGTAAAGCATTTCATCAGCGCAAGTGAAGCCTGTTTCATTCATTGCTCTGATATGCAAATTTCTGATTGCAACAACACCTTTAAGCATATCCTCTCCCTTATGAGGGTCGGGCTGATGAAGCATACCCTTATAGCCGTCACCTGTTGTGCGGGGTTTGTTTGTGTAAATTCTCGGAATGATAATTATCTTATCAGATACTTTTTCCTGTACTTCTCTGAGACGTAAAATGTAATCAATAACGCTGTCATCGTTATCCGCTGAGCAAGGGCCGATAATAAGAATAAATCTGTCATCCCCGCCCTCAAACACTGCCTTTATTTCCTGATCACGCTTTTCTTTCATCTGTTCAAGCTTATATGTTATGGGGTACTGTTCTTTTATTTCCATAGGAATTGGTAATTTTCTTTTGAAATTCATATTCATTTTTTGTAACCTCCGATAATTATTTTTTATCAAACAATGCTCTGCGTTCTGTTGAATGGCGCATCATTTTTCTCATAGATTCAACATCATCATTTTCGAGCATAAATTTTAATTCATTAAATTTTTTTATAAACATATTCATCTGTTCGAGCAAAGCAGACTTATTTTCCAAGAAAAGCTCACTCCACATCAGATCATTTATCCGTGCAATACGGGTAAGGTCTCGGAAAGAGTCGCCGGTAAATTTTTCCATATTTTCTTTATCATTACAAGTCATCAGAGTTATTGCAATGCAGTGGGTAAGCTGTGAAAGAAACCCAATCATTTCATCATGTTCTTCAGGAGAAAGCGTTGTAACATTTGAAAACCCGAGTAATCTTCCAAGCTCCATACAGGTATTTATTGCTTCGGGAGTGTTTTTTTCAGTCGGAGTAACAATATAGTTAGCACCGGCAAACAATTTGTCGCTGCTGTTTTCAACGCCTGAAACCTCACGGCCTGCCATCGGATGAGCCGCAATAAATTCAACATCCGGGCGTAGAACAGACTGTATTTTATAAACTATGCCGCACTTTACACCTGTAACGTCAGTTATAAGAGCGCCGCTTTTTAAAAGGTGCTGATTTTGTTCAATCCAATCAACAAAAATATGCGGATACAAAGCAAAGATAACTATATCAGCTGCACCAATGATACTTTCATCAAGCTTAGTTGAACCTTCATCTATCAGACCTTCTCTGAGCGCATAATCTATCGAACTTTGCTCTTTTGTTATGGCGCTTATATGAAACCCGAACCTTTTTAGAATTCTGGCATAACTGCCGCCCAACAAACCAAGACCAACTATGAGAATTTTTTTATTAATATTAACTATCATACAAATCAACTTCCGCTTCAAGTAATTTTAAATCCTCAAAGAATGACGGATAACTCTTTCTTACAGCTTCTGCACCGTCAACAGACCCACCGAATTCAGATAATATCAACGAAAGAGCCATAACAATTCGATGGTCATTATGACCGTTAAGATCAGCTTTTTTAATAAAATTTTGCTTCGGCACACTTATTTTATTTTCACCAAAAACAAGACCGCCGCCAAGCTTAACAAGCTCGTTATGCATCACCATTCCCCTGTCGCTTTCTTTAAGCTGCAAACGGTCCGTGCCTGTCAGAACAGCACCGTTTTTAAGTGAAGCAAGCGCAATCAAAACAGGACCTAGGTCAGGGCAATCCGAAATATCCAGAGTTGGTGTTCCTTTTTCGATTTCATCAAAATAATATTTATAAATCTTATCACCCTGAAGGCTGTCAGGGTTAAGATTCTTAATCTGAACATCCGAACCGATATAATTAAACGCATCAAGGAAAGCTGCGTTGGAATAATCACCCTCAACCGTCCCTGAAAATGAATTCAGTTTTGATTTTTTAATAACAATTGTAAATTCATCCTCAAATTCAATAACTGCTCCGAATGATTTCAATGCCGAAACTGTCAGATTAACATAAGACCTGCTTTCAAACGGCGTAACAATACGAATAACCGCATCTTCTCCAAGATAAACAAGAGCAAAAATAAGTCCTGTAATAAATTGGCTGCTGACATTACCGCTGATTTCATAATTGCCGCTTTTAAGGCAGCCGCATACTGTAACTGAATCATTCCCTTTAACAAATTCAAAGCCGTTTTCGTCACATAACTTTTCATAAACGTTTAAAGGTCTTTCAAAAAGTCTTGAACTGCCTTGCAAAGTTATTTTCTTATCAAGACATAAAGCAAGAGGAATAAAAAATCTTAAAGTGCTTCCGCTTTCTCTGCATTCCCAAACAGATGAAACCGACTTCATAAAATTTTCAGCATTTACGGTTACCGTATCGTTTTCTATAGTTATTTCAGTACCTAACGCCATCAGACAGTCAATAGTTGCAAGAATATCTTCACTGTATTCAACGCCGTGAATAACACTCTTTTGCCTTGACAAAGCTGCTCCGATAAGATATCTGTGTGCCAAACTTTTTGACGGCGGAGCTTTTATTGTTCCTTTTAATTTGCAAGGTTTAAAAATTGCTTTCATTTAATTTACCTTCTGTCAGATAATCAATTGCTTCAAGATATCCGTCTGTGCCGTGGCCTGTAATGGTTTTCACGCAAGCAAGACGGACGTAACTGATTTGCCTGAATTCTTCTCTGTCTTCAACCTTTGAAATATGCACTTCAACAGTAGGTATGCCGACAGATTTAACCGCATCAAGAATTGCTATGCTTGTGTGAGTATATGCACCGGGGTTAATTACAATTCCGTCCGCATTCCCGTAGGCATTCTGAATTTTATCAACAAGGTCACCTTCGTGGTTAGACTGAAATATTTCAACATCGATATTTTTTATATCACAATGTCTTGTTATTTTAGCAATAAGTTCATTATACGTTTCTTTTCCGTAATGCTCAGGCTCTCTGACACCAAGCATATTAATATTCGGACCGTTAATAACAAGTATATTCAAACCGACTGCTCCTTTCTTGCTTTAAGGATAAACTCAGCTTCATCTTCAGCCGAAGCCATATCGGGAACAACAACTTCAGCAGTTTTTTTATAGATATCCATTCTTTCGGCATAAAGATTTTTTAATTTATCTGCCGTATCAGAAAGAGGTCTGCTGTCTGCAGGCGAAAGCCTGTCAAAATCAGCATTTAAAAAGAATATTTTTCCGTTTCTTTTAAGATACTGAACATTTTCTTCACGGAGAACAGCACCGCCACCCGTTGATATAATCTGACAGCCTTTTGACGAAACATCTTTTATAACTTCTGTTTCAAGATCACGGAAATAATTTTCACCTTTTCTGTTTATGAGTTCCTTTATCGACCAACCGCAACGTTTTTCAATCTCAGCATCAGTGTCAATAAAAGTGAATCCGTCAATATTCAAAAGCTTTCCGACTGTGCTTTTTCCGCTTCCGGGCATCCCTGAGAGTACTATGTTTTCTTTTGAAGCTGAAACTGATGCAAAAACATCATCTGCAACAGTTTGAGAAATTTCTTTATCAAGGAATTTTTCAACAGCAGCAACCGCCTGCATAACAAGCATATAAAGTCCGCCTTCTGCTTTAACACCGTTTGCTTTTGCGTTAAGAACAAGATTTGTGCGAAGCGGATTATACACCGCATCAATCACACCCTCTAAATTGCTGAACGCCAAAGTATCAATCGGCTGCGAATTGCAATCAGGATACATACCGCAAGGGGTGGTGTTGATAATTATCTGAGCATCAGAATGCAAATTAACAGCGTCATCATAAGATACATAATTATCATTTTGTTTTCTGCTGACTGTAATTATCTCTGATGCCTGCATATCTTCAGCCAACACACGGGCAGTCTTGCTTGTGCCGCCTGTTCCGAGAATAAGAACTTTTTTATTTTTAAGATTAATTCCGTTTTTTTCTATCAACGCTTTCATTCCGAAATAATCGGTATTATAACCGTGAAGCTTACCGTTTCTGTTAACGATGGTGTTAACCGCACCGATTCGCTTGGCAACGTCACTCAAAAAATCAAGGTAAGGTATAACCGTTTGTTTATAAGGTATAGTAACGTTAATAGCGTTAAAATCCTTATTCTTCAAAAATGCTTCAACTTCATTTTCATTCAGTTCAATAAGTTCATATTCATAATCCGCAAGTTTAGCGTGAATTTCTTTTGAAAAACTGTGGGTAAGCTTTTTTCCTATGCATCCGTACTTCGGCATAATCAATCACTTCCTTTGAGCCAATCCGTTCCGTATCTCATAGAAAGGACATCGCATATAACAATAGCTGTTGCCGCATCCTGAACAACTCTTGCTCTGTGTACAATTGCCGGGTCGTGTCTTCCTTTGGCTTCAATAACAGTTTCAGCCATATTTATAAAATCAACCGTTCTCTGAGATTTAAAAATTGTGGGAGTCGGCTTGATAACCGTTCTGTAAACAATCGGCATTCCGTTAGTAATACCGCCATTAAGTCCGCCGTTGTTATTTGTAACAGTAACTATTTTATTATCTTTTACAGCAACAGGGTCATTTGCCTCACTGCCATTCATATCGGCAAAAGCAAATCCGATTCCGAATTCAATACCCTTAACAGCGGGAATTGAAAACATCATATGGGAAATAAGGCTTTCAACAGAATCAAACCATGGCTCTCCAACACCTTCGGGAATTCCTGTTACTGCAGTTTCAAGAACACCACCGATGCTGTCACCATCAGATGAAGCATCAAGTATTTTAGCTTTCATCAGCTCTGCACAAGACTCATCAAGAACAGCAAAATTCAAATTATTCAAGTGCTGAATATCCGAAACATAATCATTAAAATCTCTGTCAGATACTCCGCCGCATCTTTTAACATGAGTTCCGATATAAATCCCCTTTTGCTCCAATGCACATTTGCAAACAGCGCCTGCAGCAACCAAAGCAGCCGTTATTCTGCCGCTGAAATGCCCACCTCCTCTTGAATCCTGAAAGCCGTGATATTTACACTGCGCGGCATAATCGGCATGTGACGGCCTTGCAACCGTTTCAAGTTCAGCATAATCAGAACTGTTTACGTTTTCGTTCGGAATAATTATTGTTAAAGGTGTACCCGTAGTTTTTCCGTTTAAAACACCGCTTATAATTTTAAATTCGTCTTTCTCTTTGCGCGGTGTGGAAATTTTTCCGTCAGGTCGCCTTAAAGTAAGCATATACTCAATATATTCTCTGTTAACTTCTATTCCGGGTGCCAGTCCGTCCAGAACAGCACCGATATATTCGCCGTGGCTTTCACCGAATAAAGTTACAGCCACACTGTTACCGAATGTGTTTTTCATGGAAATCATCCTTTCAGGCAGTCTTGAGCAAGTTCAATAATCTGACTGCAACTAATAGTTTCAATTTTATATTTTCCGATTTCATCAACCGTTGTAACAGTTACTTTATTTCCTTCAGCCTTTTTATCATGAATCATAGCTTCTCTGATTTTCACCCAATCAAAATCAGAAAGATTGTAAAGGTTACATTTTTTCAGAACACTTATAACCCTCGGCCTTATAAATTTTCCGCACATCGGAACAAGACCAAGCGCAACACACTCACCGTGATAAAGGTCTTCCATATTTACGCTGCTTTCTATACCGTGACCGATAGTATGACCGAAATTAAGAATTTTTCTGATTCCGCTCTCTTTTTCGTCCTGCTCAACAACAGATTTTTTTATATTGAGTGAACGAACGATAATTTCATCTAAATTGCTTTTTATATCTTTATTTTCAAATATTTCAAAAAGTTCCCTGTCTGATGTCAGTGCCATTTTAATTGCCTCGGCAAGTCCGTTTGAAATCTGTCTGTCAGGCAGTGTATTCAAAAGATTCGGGTCAATGAGAACTTTCTTCGGCTGGTAAAATGCTCCGACAACATTTTTAACACCGCCAAAATTAATTGCCGTTTTGCCTCCGATTGATGAATCAATCTGCGAAAGAAGCGTAGTGGGTATATTATAAAAATCAATGCCTCTCATATATGCAGATGCGGCAAATCCGCAAATGTCGCCAACAACGCCGCCGCCGACAGCCACAACACAGTCTTTTCTTGAAAATCCGTTTTCAAGCATCGTTTGAAGAAGAAGAGTAAACGTTTCAATACTTTTTGAAGCTTCACCGGAATATAAAGTGCAGATTATCGGTGTTTCACATTGTTCAGCAACAGAAGCAGCATATATGGCAGGAACGCCTGAATCTGTTACAACAAGAACGCGTCTCTTTAAATTAAGATGTTTACCGGCATTCTCAAGAATACCTCTTTCAACAATAATATCGTAACTGTTATCATCTAAATTCAAATGTATATTCATAATTTATCCCCTATATTTCTGTGTGCGGAGCAAAAGTTCCGGCAATTTTTAATTTATCACATACATTGTTTAATTCCGAAATCATTTTACGGCCGTCTTCTGTATCGGTTGACCCGTCAATTTCAATATAAAAATAATATTGCCAAGAATGCTTTTTTAAAGGTCTGCTTCTGAGTGCAGTCATATTAAAACCGTATTTACCGATAATGCTTATTGCATTCGCAAGTGAACCTGCTTCATTTTTAACTGTAAACATCAGCACTGAGCTTGTAAAATCAGGCAAAGAAGCTCTGACTTTTGAAAGAACGGCAAAACGGGTTGTATTTTCACCGCTTTTATTGATATTGGCTTCAAGAATTTTCAGGCCGTATATTTCAGCCGTTTCAGCGCTGGCAATTGCACCAAGTGACCTGTCATTCATTTCAGAAACTGTTTTTGCAGCAATTGCAGTGTTATTAGCTTCTTCAACATCAAATCCGCGGAATTTAATATAATCGTGACACTGACCGAGAGCTTGAGGATGGCTTGTTATCTTTTTTATGTCATCAACATTTGAGCCGGCAATTCCAAGTAAATTCTGATGAATCTCAAGCTCATATATTCCGTTTATAAAAAGATTACCTGAAAAAATAAGGTCAATCGATTGGCCAACCTCACCTGCATAGCTGTTTTCAATCGGAATAACAGCTACGTCAGCTTCACCGTTAACCACAGAATCATATGCTGACTTAAAATCTCTGAATGAAATTCTGTTGCTTTCAGGGAATATTCTGCCTGCAGCTATGTGAGCAAACGCTCCCTCTGCTCCGCTGTAAGCAACTTTAATTCCGTTTTGCAAACGGAATTGATATGCCCGTGAAATACTCATAAGATTTTTAATATAATCGATATAATACGATCTGATTATTTCATCATCAATTAAAGCTGAGTTTTTTTCTATAACACTGTCTTCTCTTTTGCCGTCAAAAATAGGAAGACCGAATTCTTTTTTATATTCAAACACCATTTCAGCGGCACGCATTCTTTCAGCAAACAACTCTGCCATCTGTGAATCAACCCTATTAATTATTTCTCTTGCTTCATTCAATCTGTCTGACATATCCGGTACTTCCTTTCAAATAAAAAAATCTCACTTGCTTTTGTTACAAGTGAGATTTAAAAAATACTTTTATTAAAATTCAAGTATAATTTAAAAAACTTATGCTCTCACAAGTAACTTTTTCATAGCAAAATAAGCATAGCCAAAATAATAGGCTACGCTAAAGCTAAAGAAATATTTACTTGCACTTGAGAGTGAAACAGTCATAAATATTACCTTCGGTAGTTAATTTTTCTAAATTATAGTCCTATAAAACAGAAATGTCAATATAAAATTCAAAAAAACTTGCATATATATTCATTGTTTGTTTAGTTAAGCAGCAACAATGATTACTTATCTTGGATGTTTGGAATGTATGCACCGAGTTGTTTCAGATTTTCTTGCAATTTCTTAACAGTTATTTTTCTGACATTCTCAGATTCGCACGCAAGAGACGCCGCCACACCTGCAGCCTGCCCCGTTATAAAACAACCCGGCATAACTCTAACGGATGCCTGCATCTGCCTGTCTGTCCCGATACACCTGCCTGCAACAAGAACGTTTTTGAACGAAACAGGCGTAAGACAGCGGTAAGGTATGCCGTAGGATTCACCTTTCTTATAACGGAGTTTATGCTGATATTCTTCTTTGAAACGCTCATATTCTTCCTTGTCAGTATTCATAACGTGTATATCAACGGGATAGCAATAACGTCCGACTTCATCTTCAAAAACAGCTCGAGAAATAAAATCGTTCACATTAAGCATATAATCGCAAAAAATTCTTCTTGATTCACGCACACCAAGCAAAGATGCGGTTGAGCAGAGCTTCATATTTTCGTATCCTGTAAAATATGTTTTAAAATATTTATCATATTCAAGCATTGATTTTCTGCCTTCAACCATTGCAGACGAAAGGGATTTTTCATCTGTTGGATTTATGCCAAACGTGTGACCTATATTACCGCCGCTTACACCGTCTTTTCTGTGAAAGAAACCCGGAATATGTCTGTCCTCATTAGTCAGCACGCCGTCACAAAACGCCTGTTCAACATATTTATTCCACGGTTCATTGCATTTCTCTTTATCAATATCCGTCCAGATACTGCAAAGAGTCTGCGGCATAACATCTCCGTTTTCATCGCCAATTTCAAAATCAGCTCCGCCAAAAGCACACAAGTCACCGTCACCCGTGCAATCGATATAAATTTTAGCCTTTACCGCAAACAAGCCGCTTTTTGAACCGAGAATTACGCTCTCAACTCTGCCATTATCAACAATAACGTCATAAACAGATGTAAAAAACGAAAAATCCACACCTGACTCAACGATTATTTTATCGTATTCTCTTTTAAGTTCTTCAATATCAAGTGTAGTCCAGTTCCTTAACGGAGTACTTCCTGTAAGTCTTTGTCGTATTTCATAA
>JAZNDY010000404.1:0-5839 GCA_045588295.1 Acutalibacteraceae bacterium | reverse complement strand
ATGGCAGTTGTCAGCATACAAAACTTAAAAGTTGATTTCGGCGGCAAGGTGCTGTTTGAAAACGTTTCGTTTGACGTCAATCCCGGTGAGTTTGTCGGACTCATCGGCGCAAACGGAACAGGCAAAACCACGCTTTTCAAGGTTATAACGGGCGAGGTCGAACCAACCGAGGGCGGCGCATTTATTTCAAAATTCGTCAAGGTCGGTTATCTTGAGCAGCACGCCTGCCACGGCTCCGTAAGAACGGTTTATGATGAAGCATTAAGTGTTTTTGAGCATCTTATGGAGATGGAAAGAGAAATGGAAGAGGTTGCCGCGGCAATTGATTCGCACCTCGGCAACCGCAACGAGCTCATCGAAAGGCAGAATAAGCTCCACGAAGAATTTCAGGAAAAAGAGGGTCTGACCTACAGAAGCAGAACAAGGGCGGCGCTTACCGGTCTCGGCTTCAGCGAAGACGATTTCACGCTCACCTGCGATAAGCTCAGCGGCGGTCAGCGTTCAAAGCTGAGTATGTGCAAGCTTCTTCTGAGCGGCTCCGACCTGCTTTTGCTTGACGAGCCCACAAACCACCTTGACATTGCAGGCACCGAATGGCTTGAAAACTTTTTGCTCGGCTATAAGGGCACTGTTATCGTTATCTCGCACGACAGATATTTTCTTGATAAAATTACAAATAAAACGGTTGAAATTGCAAACAGACGCTCGCACTGCACCAAGGGCAATTATTCAACCTATCTGAAGCTCAAAGAAGAACGCCTTGAAACAGAGCGCCGCCAATATGAAAACCTGATGGCGGAGATAAAGCATATCGAAGGCATCATCGAGCAGCAGCGGTCATTTGCAAGAGAACGCAACTTCATCACCGCTGAAAGCAAGCGCAAAATGCTTGAAAAGAAAAAGGCGGAGCTTGTTGAGCCCGAGCCTTCACTCGCAAAAATGAGAATGAAATTCAACCCCGAATGCGAAACGGGCAACGACGTGCTTGAGGTAAGCTCGCTTGCAAAAGCCTTCGGCTCAAAAACTCTTTTCCGCAATGCCGCCATGTCGGTTTATAAGAATGACCGTGTGTTTATTCTCGGCTCAAACGGTTGCGGCAAAACAACGCTTCTGCGCATTCTCACCCGTCAGCAAAGTGCTGACGAGGGCAGCTTCAATTTCGGTGCAAACGTCAAGGTCGGTTACTTTGACCAGAGCCTTGAAAGCCTGCGCGGCGGCAAAACTGTTATTGATGAAATCTGGGATGAGCACCGCCTGTTTACCGAAACAAAGGTGCGCAGTTATCTGGCACTTTTCCTTTTCAGGGGCGACGACGTTTTCAAAAACGTTGATAACTTAAGCGGCGGAGAAAAAGCAAAGCTCTGCCTGCTCAAGCTTATGCTTTCGGGCGCAAACGTGCTTTTGCTTGACGAGCCCACAAACCACCTTGATATCCCGTCAAGAGAAGTGCTTGAAGCGGCTCTTGAGGATTTTGACGGCACGATTATTGCCGTTTCGCATGACAGATATTTCATCAACAAGCTTTCAACAAAGATTTACAGAATGAAGACCGACGGCTTCGAGAAATTCGACGGCGACTATAACGATTATGCCCAGATTGCTCTCAATCAGGCAAAGGCAAAGCCGCAGAAAACCGAAGTTAAGGTTAACTCATATAAGCTTCGCAAGGAGCGTGCAAGCGAAATCAACCGCCTGAGCGGCAAAATCAAGCGCGGTGAAGCAGAAATCGACCGCCTTGACGGTGAAATTGCACGCCTCACAGCAGAGCTTTCAACCCCCGATGTTTCGGCAGATTATCAGTCGGTTATCGAATACACAGAGAAAATAGAAAACCTCACAGCCGAGCAGCTTTCTCTTATGGAAGAATGGGAAGAATGGAATGCAAGGCTGAGCGAATTAAACGATATGGAGGATTGACAATGACTCACGGGCAGATTTTCAAAAGCGCAAAGTGGATTGCCTGCAACGGCAGCGATGCTCCCCTTTTCAGAAAAGTTTTCACCGCCAGAAAAGGTGAAAAAGCTGAAATCACCATCTGCGGTCTGGGCTTTTTCAAGTTTTATATCAACGGCAAAAAGGTGAGTGACGATTTGCTTGTGCCCAACGCCACCTGCTATGAATGGCGTGATTTGCAGAAGCTTGTTTTTAAGCTCAACGATGAAATGTCATTCAGAATTTACTGTATGAAATACGATATATCCGACTACCTCACAGACGGCAAAAACGTTATGACGGTTATAGTCGGCAACGGCTACTATAATCAGGTCAGCCGTCACGCAGAGGGTGTTGTTAAATTCGGCGACCCCAAGCTTTGCTTCCTTATTGAAAAAGAAAGCGGCGAGGTTATCAGCGATGAATCAACCCTTGTTCATCAGGGCTTCATCACATATAACAACCTGTATAACGGTGAAAAACACGATTACACTCTTTATCCTCACGGCTGCGAAAGCACTTCTTTCAGCGGCGAAGGCTTTGCCGCAAGCTCAGTTGTTGATGCACCAAAGAGCGAATTTTATATCCAGTTTTCACCTGCAGATAAGGTTATTCGCTCAATCAAGCCCGTTCTCCTTAAAGATGAGGGTGAGAAAAAGCTCTATGACGTTGGCGAAAACATTACAGGCTATGCCGTTTTCAAGTGCAAAGAAACAGGCAGAAAGTTTGTTGCAAACTATGCCGAAGAATATTACGAAACCAGAAAATGGTACGGCATTCAGTTTGAGGACGGCTATCAGAGCGAAGAATTCATTGCCGACGGCACAGACAGAGAATATATTCCCCATTTCACATGGCACGGCTTCCGCTATTTCAGAGTTGATGCGGATATCGAGGTTGTAAGAGTTGACGTTGTTCATTCCGATTGCCCCGTTACCTGCTCGTTTGAAAGCGACAACAAAAATCTTAACTGGCTTTTTGAAGCCTATATCAGGACACAGCTCGGCAATATGCATTGCGGTGTGCCCTCCGACTGCCCTCACAGAGAGCGTCTTGGCTACACAGGCGACGGTCAGCTTTGCGCAGAAACGGTTATGCTTATGCTTGACTGCCGTGAATTCTATCGCAAATGGCTCTATGACGTTGCCGACTGCCAGTGCAAAAACAGCGGTCACATTCAGCACACCGCTCCTCTTATGGGCGGCGGCGGCGGTCCCTCAGGCTGGGGCGGCGCAATTGTTGAAGTGCCGATGCAATTCTATAAAATCTATGGCGATAAGGCTTTGCTTGAAGAATTCTTCCCCAAGATGCTCCACTTCCTTGAATATCTTGAAAGCAGAAGTGAATTCGGCTTTGTTTGCCGTGAAGAACACGGTGGCTGGTGCCTTGGTGACTGGTGTCCGCCCGACCCGATTCAGATTCCCGAAGCTTACGTTAACACCTGCCTTTACGTTAAATTTATGCAGCAAGTTATTGAAGCAGGCGAAATCCTCGGCAGAGAGAGCGAAACATCACATCTGCCCGAAAGAATCGAAAAAGTCAAACGTGCAATCACTGCAGCTTATTACAGCCCTGCCCAGCATTATTTCTGCGGCGATATTCAGGGCGCATCCTGCCTTGCTCTTCAGATCGGTCTCGGTGACAAGGAAGTCGAAAAGAGAATGTGCGCCAAATATGCCGAACTCGGTATGTATGACACAGGCATTATCGCAACCGAAGTTCTGACCCGTTGGCTTTTTGAAAACGGACACGGTCAGCTTGCTTTCAACCTTATGTCAAGCAACGAAGACGTTTCGTTTGCATATATGGCGCGCAACGGTGCAACAACCATTTGGGAAAACTGGAGCGGCAGAGATTCACGCAACCACCCGATGTTCGGTGCCGTTACAAAGAACATCTTCAAGCACCTTCTCGGCATCCGCCAGCCTGATGACAGCGTAGGCTTCAAAAAAGCAATCATCAACCCCGTTTTTGTTGACGGTATGAACCGCGCGAAAGGTCATATAACAACAGAAAACGGTGTTATACGCGTTGAATACACCAAAGCCTGCGGCAAGGCCGACATAAAAATATTTGCTGATGAAAGAATAGACGCTTCCTTTGTTTACGGCGATATCAACGTTCCGTTCAAAGGCGAAGCAGAGTTTACTGTTGAGATATAATTATGCTTGAAATCAAAAATTTTGAAATGAAATATTTTGAGGATGTCCGCCAAGTCTGCATAAACACGGGTCCTCAAAAAGCAAAAACCGACCCCGGTGAAAAAGACAGGCTGCTTGCCATTTATTGCGATTATTATTGCGAGCAGGAGCCTCAGAACGCATTCATCCTTGTTGATGAAAACGACAGGGCGCAGGGCTATATCTTCTGCTCTGAAAACGCAAAGGAATATCATAAAAAGTTCAAACCTTATATGAAGAGAGTTCGCAAGCAGGGTCTTGTTGCCTGCCTTATTCCGTGGGGTGAAAAAGTTTTTTATAACTTTAAAATCAAAAAATATCCCGCTCATCTTCACATTGATATAAACCACGAATTCACAGGCAACGGCAACGGCACAAGGCTGATGCAGACTCTGTGTGAGCACCTTAAAAGCAAGGGTGTTTGCGGTGTTCAGCTGATGGTCAGCACAAGCAACACCGCCGCAATAAGATTCTATAAGCGGAACGGCTTCAAGAGCATCTGCTCTGTCGGCGGTGCAACAGCAATGGCAAAGGAGCTTTGATATGCGTTACGGAGTTATAGGCACGGGATGGATTGCTAAATCCTTTATTGACGGTGCAAGGCAAATCTGCAATTCGGAATTTGCAGCGGTTTATTCACGCACCGCCCAAAGCGGAAATAAATTTGCTGCCGAAAACAAAATCGACAAAGTTTATACGGACATAAATGAATTTGCAAACGGTGGTTTTGATGCGGTTTATATCGCAAGCCCTAACCGTTTGCACTATGAGCAATCAAAGCTTATGCTTTTAAGCGGCAAACACGTTATCTGCGAAAAGCCCATAACCGTTGAGCCTGAAGAACTTGAAGAACTGCAGAAACTCGCTGACGAAAAGGGACTCATCTACGTTGAAGCAATAATGTATATGTTCAACCCTGCAAGGAATTTGCTTAAAGATGCGGTTGCAAAAATCGGCAAAATCACAAGCGTGCATTTTGATTTTTCGCAGCTTTCTTCAAAATACCCTGCTTATAAAAGAGGCGAACTGCCCAACATCTTTAACCCTGCGCTTGCAACGGGTTGCCTTATGGATCTGGGTATCTATTGTGTTTATCCCGCGCTTGATTTGTTTGGTATGCCAAACAAAATAACCGCCTGCGCTCACTTTATGGAAAGCGGCGCTGACGGCAGCGGAACGGCAGGTTTGCTCTATGACGACAAGCTCGTTACCCTCACTTATACAAAGCTCGGTCAGGACAGGCTCGGCAATCAGATTTACGGCGATGAGGGCACAATCAAAATCGAATCAATCTCAAAGCTGATAAATATGGCGGTTGTTGCCAACAACGGCGAAGAACGGGAGATTATCGGTGACGTTGCCAAAGAAACTCTTATGGGATATGAAGCGCAGGGATTTGAGCATTTTATTGCAAACCCCGACGATGAATATTATAATGTAATAAAGCAAAGAGCTCTGCAGGTTTCTCAGGTTATGAAGCAAATCAGAGATATCTGCGGAATAAAATTCAGTTAAAAAAACAGCCCGACGAATAATTTCGTCGGGCATTTTATTTGAATTAACTTATTTAATAAGTGATTCGCCGCTCATCTGTGCAGGCTGTTCAAGGCCCATAATTTTGAGCATTGTGGGAGCGATATCGCAAAGTTTGCCGCCCTCTTTAAGCTCGCAGGGATAACCCATAACGATGAAGGGAACGGGATTTGTTGTGTGAGCGGTGAAAGGTG